>CAYOGP010000037.1:9270-11365 GCA_964403555.1 uncultured Spirochaetales bacterium
AAATGGCCGCCGACAAAATCTAAACCAATATTTGAGACAATTTGCTTATGTTACCGCTATAGGACTCACTGGAGATCCGGTACCGCTACTTATTTGGAGGGGTGCAACTGTAAGCAAAAATGATTTGTCATCTCGCGAGGACAGCTTTTTGGCCAGTGCTTCTAAGCTAAGGTGGTGAATTAAGGGTAAACCTAAATAAACTTCCATCAGGATGTGGATTGGTACCGAGCATCCTTCGTAGGTTGATGGAAAGTTGTCACCTGGGCCGTCAGTTGCCACAGAAGAGATGTCCCAATCCGAGATTAGGTCAACACAATCAACATGAAGTCCACTCCAGTTTCCGTGATTGTCTTGTGCGACTTGTGAGTCGGGTTTGATTAGAGGTGCAGCGAAACGTCCGGTCCGAATAACTAATACGTCTCCCGCACTGATTAAATTCGAAAAAGGCATTAGATCCTCAGGTACCACAGGATCTCCAGGAATAAGGAAATCTAAGCCTCTTTGGGCAGGGACGTCGATTAGCCAAGCACGCGTGACGAGGCTTCCCAGGTCAATGATAGTGTATTTCTTTACTCCTTCGGCAAGCGTGACAACATCCTCGCAAGCATGACCATTGAAGGATTGACCGCGATGTCCAACGTGGCAGAAAGCGTCAATATGTGTGTTTGTCATTCCGTGAGTAGCTATGGAGAACCGATCACCAGCTTCAAAGACTGGTTCTGTCTCACCTGCAAATTCGTATTGGCCTGCACGTAATAGTTCATATTTATAGTCACTGTCATAGTTGGTTTCTCCCGTGACATAGTCCTCAGAAAGAGGAGAGCCAAGCGTGAAAACTTCGTGGTCTTTTACAGAGTCAAAACCACGCTTAGTCGCTGTGTTGTCAGCAAGGTTGAGTGTTCCTTTGCCGTTTGTCCATCGACCCCAGTTATACGTTTGGTACGGCCAATGTTCGAGAGTTTTAGCTGAATGTACTTTGTTTCCCATAGTTCGTCTCCCTTTGGAGTTGGCTGGACGATTGACAGCAAAGTCTCAGTAAGATCAAAGACTAAACGTTGTTAACATCAAGTTTCAAGTAACAGTTACCTGTTAAATCATATCATTTTCAAAGGGAGGTAACCAAAGGGTCTTTGGGGATGTAAAAAAGTAGAAATGAGGAGTTCTACCAAGAAATGTAGGAATAACCGATCGCGACGGGATTTTATTCACGGAAATTTTCCGATATAAGTAATATAATACTCCTTCAATCACGTTGTCTTTTCGAGAGATAAGGCGATACAGCTATATTCGCTTAAAAATTAAGGAGGGTTTTGATGCTTACAGATATGTACGCGTACTTTTATGGTGACAAAAAACCGTTACCAAATGACTTCGATGATTATCTAGATTATCGCGATGCTGCGGTTGTAAGTATTGATATGCACCGTGGGCATTTAGAGGATAGTCCCGAATGTCCCTGTCCTGGTCCGAGGGGCAGAGAGGTGATTGGGGCAACCGATCTGTTTCATCGTGGTTGCCGCGAACTTGGAATTCCAATTATCCATGTAAAAATGCAACTTCGAGCAGACGGTTCAGATGATGTGGGAGGTGTGCCTGGAGCTTGGAGGCGAATTTTCCCTATGACCGTAGGTGAAATACCGAACGCCGAGAAACATAACCTTGAAGGAAGCCGATGGGTGGAGCTTCTTACGGAGGTTGAGCCTCAGGATCTCCATGTGAATACCAAAAAACGACTTAGTGCCTTCTATCCTACGGATTTGGAATTCTTGTTGAGAAATCTAAAGAAAGAAGTTGTGGTGATTACGGGGATCTTTACAGATGCTTGCGATCTTCTAGCAACTTTCGAAGCATCGAATTTAGGATTTAAGGTGCTCTTCCCCGGGAATATCACTAGAGGGTTTTCTGAGGAGATGGAAGAAGCGGCGAAGAAGATGGTCTCCCTCTATACGGGTCTTGTGGTGGATGACTTCGCCTTGCTGGAAGAGTGGAGGGCACGTTTTAAGGAGTCCACGAATCAGTTATAGCGGCGCACCTACGCCACTACCATTCTGCAATGCGCGCTAGAGGAGCTTAGTAGAAAGCAAAAGACTTCAGC
>CAYOGP010000038.1:0-11091 GCA_964403555.1 uncultured Spirochaetales bacterium
GAACGAAAAAGACCAATCGTATTTCATTGACCATTCTGAGCCTTTTACCCCTAAATTTTTCGGAGAAATGGAAACTCCTCTTGGTTTAAGCGAAATACAGCCCGTCCAATCGCTTATGTTTGCAAGGACCCCGACTACCTTTATCGACACATGGCATCCCACTCCTCATGTTCAATACATCGTGATTCTTGCTGGCGAAGTAGAGATCTACGTAGAGTTGGGGGATCCCAGAAAATTCGGTCCCGGTTCTGTTGTGAAACTTGAAGACCTAAGAGGCCAAGGGCACTACGCTAAGGTTCTTGGAAACGTTCAACCTCTTTTTGCAATGATCAAGTTAGAAGTGCAAGCACCTTCAAAACACCACCACCATCATTAATAAAAGTCAAACGAAGGTGTTTACTTTCGAAGTTCCATCTTCTTTAAGATCGGAATGATCTCGTCTTCCATGTGATGGAGACCTCCAAGAGGATCGAAGAAGCACATAAGGATGCTCTCTATTCCAGCGTCACGAAGTTCTCGTATTCGCTCTGCAACGCTCTCGTAGCTACCTATGATTTGCCAAGCGCCAATTCCGAGCGCAACTCTCATGAACATTTCTTTACCTACTCCGGCCCAGGGATCGCTATCTTCTCCCTGTTGTCCATCAAGGTAGTCATCCATATACGACATTCTTTTCATGGAATCGAGAAAATTTCGAGTAGCGACTTCATCTACTTCGTCTTCGAGCCACTGTTTCGTTTCTTCGGCTCTTGCGTCTGTACTGTCTTCAATGACATAGACCATTGTCGCCGCACGGACTTTTCGGTTGTATTTAGCGGCAAGACGATGTACCTCATTCACTCGATCCTTATACCCCTGGAGTGTAGGAGCGGTAACGAAGGCCCAATCTGCTTGGCGACAAGCAAAGTCGATCCCAACGTCTGAATTTCCAGCGCTCATGATCACCGGCCGCGGACAACTCAGAGGCTTCGGACTAACAATGCCTCCATAGCTTTGATAAAATTCTCCTTCAAACTCGATCCTCTCATCTTCAGTCCAGAGGTATTTGAGTAGCGTCGTAAATTCGTCGGCCATATCGTAGGCCTGGTCATGAGGAATCGGTTCCTTCATCCCAAAAGCCGCCTGCTCTCTTGCTGAGTAACCCGCTACAATATTTAAGCCCCAGCGCCCTTTCGAAATAAAGTCAATTGTCGCGCCAAATTTTGCAAAATGAAGCGGATGAAATTTGTAAGTCACGTGAGCGGTAGAAAACAAACCGAGATTGTCTGTAATCGGAGCCAACGCAGCCGCGGAGGAGAGAAAATCAATGTTACTGTCGTTGTAACTTGTCTCTCCACCCTGTCCTACCCAGCGCGCAAAAGGGACTTGATAGTCGAAGCCAACTTTTTCCGAAAGCTGAACGAGACGAACGGCGGAATCCCAATGCCAGAAATCTTGATAGCGCGACGGATTCTTTAGCACTCCCTTGGAGGCCGTCATTCCACCTTTAATGTTCCAAGCGAAAAAACCTAACTCCATTTGGTCGCCCGTTCGCGTCTCCGGCTGTCCACCTGGATCGAACGGTCCTCGCAAAACCTCTGCCTTTTTGAAACCTGACACTGCTAATTCCCCTCGTCGCTCATAGTCGAGCGTGTTTCGAGAGTCTGCTCCTCATCAATATCAAAAGTCTCGGGATCAAGAACAACTCCATAATCGAGTTTCGCGGATTCGGGCGATACATATCCCTGACGGACGTCCTCTTTCACTTTTTCAACGGGTCGATCTAGCGGATTTCCGAAACCTCCACCGCCGCCGGAGTAGAGGACATAGGCATCGCCTTCAACAAGTTTTTCATCTAAAACTTTTCCAGTGGGATAACGCTCTAAAGCCCCTCCCTGCCTTCTGATTTCTAACTTATTTGCAGACCCTGATAGACCTTCGAAAAGTCCCCATGGAGCATCCTGAGTTCGCTCGATTTGGGCATTTAACTTGTTCGGAGCCAAGACCTCACGCTCCTGGATCACCCCCAGCCCACCCCGATGCGCGCCAGCTCCACCGGAATCCCGGCGCAACGCATGGCGCACAATCTTATGAGGGAACTTTGCTTCCGTAGCTTCTATAGGAGCATTATGGGTGTCACCATCATTAATACAGATCGTCGAATTCATACCATCTTCATTCCACTTCGCTCCCCATCCCCCACCAATGAGACCACCCGCGCAACGGTAGAATGATCCTGTTTTGGGGTGTATGCCGTTCATGTCAACCACAGCCAGATCCGCGTGATGACCCGCAGGTACGCGTTTGGGAATCGCCGGCGCAAGTGCTTTAAAAATGGTGTCAACGACCGTCATTGGTATAGTCATCCACCACCGCATGGCCGCCGGTTTCACGGCGCTAACAACTCTTTTATCGGGCAACACAACATTTAATGGCTCGTACGTCCCATCATTAATCGGCCTACCAATAGGATCTATCAAACAAGTGAAAGCAACCTGAGCCGCAGACAAACCCGCGGTCCTCCCTGAATTATAAAAGCCTTCGACTTGTGGAGAGATACCACTCATATCCACGGTCATTTCATCCCCACCTACGGTCACGCCAACATGAATTGGTATCGGTTCATCAACCACTCCGTCGCCATCCATAAAACATTCCGCTTCATAAAATCCATCAGGTATTTCTATAACAGCAGCACGGGCTCGCTCCGCGCTACGTTCCATTATGAAGCGCATTGAACCACTGATTTTTTCACGGCCATAGCGCTCAAGAAGGCCATTAAATCTCTTCTCTCCGGTTCTTACGGCCGCAATCTGTGCGCGAAGATCCCCCATTGCTAAATCCGGATTACGAACATTTTGACGGATGATTTTTATTAAAGTCTCATCCTGTTTACCTTGATCAAACAACTTTAGAACAGGAACCTGAAGTCCTTCGGAGAATATGTCTCTAGTAATTCCATTAAGTTGTCCGCCAATATCCATCCAATGAGCCATGGTTGCGGTAAAACCAACCACTTCCTTCTCCTCAAATAATGGAAGTGTGAGGACAATGTGATTCAGGTGGCTACCCGTCGTATATGCATCATTGGTTATGTAAATGTCACCTGGCTTCATCTCGTCGTGAGGAATCTCTGAAATTGTAGTCTTGATAGTCTCGCTCATCCCACGGATAAACATTGGGAGCCCTAGGCCAATAGAAACTGTCTTCCCCTCTTTATCAAATAGACCTACTGTAAAGTCAAGTGCCTCGTAAATAATCATGTTGTACGCAGTGCGCATCAAGTTTATTTTCATCTCTTCTGTTACCGAGATGAATCCGTGTCGTAATATTTCTGCATCAACGGCACTAACTTCGAAACGTTCGTTAGACATTCAGACCCCCGAGATCGTAATCATTAGATGGCCATTAGGGTGGACCAAACAATCATCATTTTCAAAGAGAACCGTTGAAGTCGTTGTTTCACTTATCACACACGGTCCACTCAAAGAATCTTCAGGACAAAGATCTTTACGATCAAAAAACGGAACTTCCTGAGTGAAACCATTTTTGAAATAAACATCACCATAAGATCTTGGTAACAACGGATCATTTCGTTGGGTTAGAGGAGAAAACTCTGGCTTGCGGGATGCTTTTGTAGAAACGACTCTAAGTGTCACAATTTCCGCAGGCTCTTCATCAGCGCTATGAGAATAAATCTGCTCATGAACGGAATCGAAAGTGCTTTTAACTATATCGACGCTCGAATTCTCAATATGCTCAAAAGCGATAGGCACGGTCACCGCATGTTCTTGTCCCACGTATCGCATGTCAGCAAAGAATTCCACACTATCAACCTCGTTTTCCGTGCAACCAATCCGTCCAGCTGACTCGATAATCATCTCCTTAAAAGCATCTTTTACTAATGAAAATGAGTCGACAACCAAAGGCAAAATCCGTGTTAACGATGAGTATCCTTTTGGATCGGCAAATAGCATGCCATAGGCACTGAAGACGCCTGAGTTGGGAGGAATCAGAACCGATCCCATCCCTAACTCTCGCGCAAGCTGTGTTGCGTGAAGTGGCCCCGCTCCTCCATAAGCGACCAACGAGAACTCGGCTGGATTTAAGCCTCGTTCAACAGTTACGGCACTGATCGCATAGGCCATGGATGTATTAGCCACCCGGACTATGCCTTCCGCAGCCTCCTCCACACTAATACCTAATGGCATAGCCACATCGCTTGCAATAGCTTTTTGCGCAGCTTCGAGATTAAGCTGAAGTCCTCCGGCTAACGGCAAACGATGAGAGAGACGACCGAGTACTACATTCGCGTCTGTAACCGTAGCTCTTGTTCCTCCGAGACCATATGCGGCGGGCCCTGGTGAGGCACCTGCACTTCTAGGCCCAACCCTGAGTTCTCCTAAATCTGTTGCGGAAGCAATACTTCCTCCTCCGGTCCCCACTTCATGAATATCCATGACGGCAGAAAGAATGGGGTGTCCGGTTCCATAAGAACCCGCGAAATACTGGTGAGCGATCCTCGGTACTCCATCTTCGACAACCCCTGCCTTCGCAGTCGTTCCTCCCATATCAAACGCCACTCCGGACTTTAAACCGGCATCTTTCAAGACGGCTTGAGAACCGATCACCCCACCAGCAGGGCCAGATTCGACCAACGAGATGCAATTTCGCCGAGCTTCTCCAGAGCCAACCAATCCTCCATTAGACTGCATCAGATAAAAATGGCCTGTGAAATTTTGATCGTCTAGTTGAGAATCCAGGTTGCCCACGTATTCGGTGACTCGAGGACCTACGTAGGCATTAGATGCTACGGTGGAAGTCCTTTCAAATTCACGATATTCCCTCGTCAACTCGTGAGACGCCGTCACAAAACAATTGGGAAGTTGTTGCGATAAAATCGAAGAAAGTTGTTGCTCGTGTTGTGGATCTACGTACGAATGAAGCAAGAGAATGGCCACCGCTTCGACTTCCTCAGCGTTCAGACATTTCACCACCTCTTCAACGGATTCTAAATCGAGCGGCTCGAGTTCTCCCTCTGGTAAAACTCTCTCTCTCACCTCAAAGCGCAGGGATCTTGGAACTAAGGGTTGATGTTTCTTAAAGAATAAATTGAAGGAATCTGGCCGATTGATTCGTCCAATCTCATACACATCGCGAAATCCCTCGGTAGTTACAAGAGCAGTCCGCGCTCCCGTTCTTTCCAACAGTGTGTTGATCACGACTGTCGTACCGTGAACTAAAGTTTCGACCTTATCGAGACTGGTCCCTGTCTTTTGAATTCCATCGAGAACGGCCTGTTCAAGTTCAGAGGAGCTGAGAACTTTAGCAAGACGGATTTGACTCGTCTGAGGATCGAAAACAATGACATCCGTAAACGTTCCGCCAATGTCGGTACCCGCTCTAATCACGATAGCTTCCCCGTGCTCCTGCTGGATTTTCCCTAGGACCGTAGTACCCAAAACCGAATCCCGGCTCCGAGTCAAATCTCACACCCTGGCAGGATGTTGCGAATTTTCGGTGAAGATCTATCAGTTCGTCTTCAGCTCTATAGTCAAAAGGATCTTGCAAAATCTTTTCAATTGAATCGCTATTGCCTACCAAATTGTCCTTTTGCCAGCGAACGGTTTCTCTAAGAGAAATCACGGGGTCAAATAAATCTCGATAATTTAATCGTTCTCTAATCTTTGAAGTGTCCGACAAACGGTGACTTGGAGAATGATGCTGCAACAACGGATAACCTGGACGAGCCAGTTCGTGTGGAAGACTCAAGATTTCCCATTCGTGACCCAGCTCTTCCGCAACTACCTGCGCAGTCATATAGACATCCAGTTGCCTATCGTCACCAACATTAAAGATTTCCCCCCGACTCGAATCAGCATGGTCCAAACAAAGAAGCACCGAATGGGCTGCATTTCCGGCAAATGCCGAAGTTGTAATCGATAGGCCACCATCTGCCAGAATCAGGTGTCTCCGTCCGTCCAGGGCTCGTCTTACCAATGACCATTCCATAGGAAGAATTTGATTTGGGCCGTATATGTACGGATACCGAAGATGAGTAGCGGTAGGGTGATACTGAAAGACTGTCTCTTCCGTCTCGCATATTTTTCGAATTTTTATCGCGGCCTCATCACCAGCCAAC
The DNA here is from genome assembly GCA_964403555.1 of uncultured Spirochaetales bacterium. GTDB lineage: Bacteria > Myxococcota_A > UBA9160 > UBA9160 > UBA6930 > UBA6930. The sequence continues at coordinate 6,122 of CAYOGP010000038.1, forward strand.
GTCGAATCTTCACGCGCAGGAATACGAACCCCACGAGGCCAAACATCCTGTTCGGGATCACTGAACCCGGCATACACAGGCACACCTCCAATAGAAATGAGATGATCAGTACGGCCCTCCAGAATCTTGGAAATTGACCGGAGTCTCCCATACATGGCAAATACGACATCGTACTCCTGCCCTGAAATGGCCTCCTTAAATGAGTTTTCATCAAAAGCATTTGCGTGTATATGCGGTACGACAGACAAGTCCGGAAGGGTATCCAGCTCGTGCTTTCCCGAATGTAATATTGTGACGTCGTGGCCACGGGAGACTAAGCCATTAACTATTGCAGGTCCTGTTGGTCCGGTTCCGCCGATTACTAAAATTTTCACTCTCTTACGATCTCCTTTGTTGAAACTCATCGAAGTCCGTGGCCGGCACAATAGTTCAAAGGTGGCGATTTGGTATCAAATAAACTTAAAGTGACCCCGCTATCCCCCCGGGACCCAGAGGGTTCCCACAAGAAATACTTGTCGTATTCTTCGTTTGTACGGGGGGAAACAAATGCAGAGGAGACAGTTTCTGATCAGCATTTTTGCAGCCACGCTTCCGACCATGACCATCTTCGATTCGACACTCGGGAAAGCCCAGGAGAACAGTTTCCCCCTTGGGAAAACACGTGAGGAGTGGTTGGCTCTTCTGGGTGATACCTCTTTCTCAGTGCTTTTCGAAGAAGCCACAGAACGAGCTTTTTCCAGCCCCCTAAACGGCGAAGCTCGCGACGGTACGTTCATTTGCAAGGCTTGTAAAGCTCCGCTGTTTTCGTCCTCTACAAAATATGAGAGCGGGACGGGCTGGCCCAGCTTCACTGACCCACTCGTCGGCAGTGTAAAAACCAAAATAGACCGAACATTGTGGATGGTCCGCACTGAATACCACTGTACCCGCTGCGGTGGCCACCAAGGTCACGTATTCGACGACGGCCCAAAACCCTCCGGAAGACGTTGGTGCAATAACGGTGCAGCGCTCCAGTTTGTGCCCCAGGGAGCATCCATGCCAGCGGTAGGCGAATGAATACCCGCTCGAAGTCCATCCTTTTCGTTGTTGTCTCAGCCGCGATAGTGACCATCGGTACTCTTTCTCACTCCGCGGAAAACACCGCCAAGGCGACTTTTGGAGGAGGCTGCTTCTGGTGTATGGAACCTCCTTTCGACAAATTGACCGGTGTGATCTCTACTATTTCCGGTTACTCAGGTGGTATCGAGACCTCTCCTACCTACGATCAAGTTTCATCAGGAAAAACGGGGCATACCGAAGTGGTGCAAGTCGAATACGATCCTCAAGAAATTCGCTTCGAGGAGTTATTGGAGATTTTTTGGAAAAACATCGATCCCTTTACTGCGGACCAGCAATTTTGCGACCGGGGAAGTCAATACCGCAGCGCAATTTACGCTCATGATTCCACTCAGCTGGAAATCGCGGTCAAATCGCGAGAAAAGTTAGAAGCATCCGACCATTTCAACATACCAATCGTTACTGAAATCGAGCCCTTGAAAGCTTTTTACCCGGCCGAAGACTACCACCAAGACTACTACCTTAAAAACCCTATTCGCTATCGATATTACAGGGCTAGGTGTGGTCGAGACACGAGGCTGCGTCAAATCTGGGATTCCTTGTTGCCGTGAGAATAAAATCATGGGGTCCGTTTTTTAAACTCTCTTCTTCGAATCGCTTGCACCCACGCCACCGCCAGCCCTAGACTGACGATCTTGCAAACTCAAAATCTGTCAAACTTGAACTTTCGCGCACTGGTCATCTTGGGGGTAATCTCGTTCGCCCTTTATCTCGCCGCCGAGCGCGGATTACTAGGCTTGGCTCTGTCTTCAGATCGAAGTTACATCTCCTACATCATCGTATCGGTCTACGTCATGGCAAGCTTGCATTGGTTATGGGTCGCTCACATTCTTAGTAGAGAGCGAGGACAGTTCGCGCTCCTCGAACGCATAGTTCAGTCGGCAGACGCGGATTTTGACGATTTGTCGGAGGGGGCTATCGGGAGGTTAGTGCAAAATTGCAAAGAGCAAGCCCCTGGAGGCGACACCGGCATTCTTGTATCCGCTTTCGGCGACGAGCTCTCCAACCGCCACGCTCTCGGACATTTTATTTCGGATGCCCTACTAAAACTCGGGCTCTTAGGCACAATAGTAGGTTTCATTTTGATGCTCTTACCCATAGGGGAACTCAAAGGCTTTGAAGCTTCAGGAATGCAACAGCTATTAAGTCAGATGAGTGGTGGGATGGGAGTCGCGTTGTACACGACATTGGCAGGTCTTGTAACCAGCACCTTGTTGAAATTTCAGTACCACGTACTTGACGCCTCGGTAGCCGACTTAGTAACGCGTGTGTCTGTAACCGCCGACCTGCACCTAACTAAAGATGCGTCATAGAGTCTTTGAGAAGCCCGACACGCAGGATGCGTTCACAGACTTACTGTTCAACGCCCTTTTAAGTTTTGCCCTCCTTTTCGTGATGGCATTCTTGTCGATACAAGAGCCCGCAGCAGCCGGTCAAGTCGAAACAAACGCCGAAGTTTTAATTACTGTGCAATGGCCGGACGGCCATCCGGATGACATAGATACTCTCGTCGAAGATCCCCGAGGAAACCTCTTATGGTATCGGAATCGAGATACGGGAATCATGCACCTTGACCGAGATGATCGTGGAAATTTTGCGGATCAAATTTCCTTATCTGGCGCCAACTACGAAACACTAATCAATCAGGAAACGGCGACCATTCGCATTCTTGCTCCTGGTGAGTATGTGGTAAACGTTTTTCATTTCCAATCGAACCGACTTACCCCAGTCCCCGTCACCGTCAAAGTCGAAAAATTAAATCCATCGGTTACGCTCGTGTCTTACGACACTCTCCTTTTGACCGGAATGGGCGACGAAAAAACTGCTATTCGATTTGAAGTAGATGCCAAAGGGAAAATCCTAGATACAAGTAAACTACCCAAACCTTTGTTGAGTACGGCAGTTCGAGTCAAATGACGGGAACTATTTTAATTCTTACCTGCTCGTATGTTGCTGTGGCCGCTCTACTCCTCAATCTAAACCTGTCCTCTCCTCATTCTCGACTCATCAAATTCAGTTCGATTATTCTGGTTACATGTCTTTATGCGGGTGCATGGCACGGGTCATTAAATTTACTCGGGTGGCCTAGTAAAGAGAAACTTCCTGAAGCCTTCCGTGTCCACTGGATCTTTCTTGACGAACCAAACAAACACTCTGAAGAAGAGGGCGGAATCTACTTTTGGATTAGACACCTCGACCAGGATAATTTTCCGATCGGGGATTTGCGTTCTTTCAAGATGCCTTGGGACAGAAAAATGGCAGAATATGCGCAAACGGCGCTTGAAGAAATTGAAGGAGGCACACCTATCAATGGCTTTGCCGCACGGAGCGAGGGTACTGACGAGCGCGAAGGTGCAAGGGGGACGGGTACGCCCGATGCGGACGGACCTATGCTTACCAATCCAGAAGGCGAAGAACTCGCATTCGAGTTTAGACGAGCCCTCTCGCCACAACTTCCACCAAAAGGACTGCCTGACCTGTAAGAACTAAGAAAAATCGAGACTCCTCCGCATGAACCTCGAGTATTACTGTACGTGACTCTCGCTCATCTTCTTAGAAAGACAATCTATACGCGAAATAATAGAATGAAAACAAGACCGAAAGACCGATTCCCAAGGATGCGTAAGCCCGCATAGCAATACTCGGTCGATGCTCCACTGGCATACTTTTTGACGTCACGAGCCGGAGGTTCAGCATCGCCAATACTGGAGCGGTCAGGAACGCAACTATGGTTGCTGCATCGATGATAATCGTAAAGCTTCCGACAAACACGGCATTACCAAAAATCGAAAAAACGCCCAGACCTAAAAGGCTTGCAACAAATATCGTATCTTTACCGTCTTTTCCATTTAAATCCGACCCTCTCAGGGAAGAGACTGCTGCAGAGATCGTTCGGGGTACTGCGTCCATAACGGCTAAAATCGTTGAGAGCATCGTTGTTAAGACGGCAATAATCACCAAGGGTCTTGCCCAACCTCCTAGCGTCATCGAATACATCTCCACTAATTGAGTTGAAAATACACTTCCTTTGTTACTCAAAGGTATCGCTGCCCCATACATCACGGCGGCTCCGAGAGCTAGAAAACAAAGCGCGAGAAAACCAGAACCAAAATAACCGATCATAAGATCTAAGCGTGCTTCAGATACCGATGGAACCCGATCGGATTCGCGATATTTCGCAACGGCCCAAAGAGAATACCAGGCGGAAACTTCAATGGGGGCGGGCATCCATCCCACGAGCGCTAAAAGAAAAGCGAGTGGAACTATCAGGTTTCCCTCCATCATCGGTACCAGTCGTATCGTTTGAATATCAATCAGAGGAGTAGACGCTAACGTTGCAGCAACCGTCGAAACAGCAAGAACAACTAGAACTGACTTCATCGTTTTATCAAGAAGTCGATATCCTCCAAAATAAATTAAAGCGACGACAGCAGAGGACAGACCGACTACCCAGGCCATTAAATTTTCGCTTCCTCCAAAAACGAAAGCAAAAAGAATCGCGGTAAAGCGAATCAAAGCAACTCCAGCAAAACCACCTGTTAAAAGAGTCGCCGACAGAAATAACAATAAAGCCCATATCCCTATTTCTCGATAACCGTGAACCAGGTCTTTTCCTGTTGCCGATGAATATCGTGAGCCAAACTCAAAAAAGGGGAATTTCAGGAGTAGTGCAAGAAGGACAACACCGAGCAAGCCAAGGCCAGCCATTGCGCCAGCTCTTGTAGCTTGAACCAGATGTGAGGTTCCAATTGAGGCCCCAGCGTAAATCAGTCCGGGCCCAAGGACAGTCCCCACAAATTGCCACTTGTTCAGCTTGCGAGGACCGTCCATGGAACTTTATAATTAAAGGCTCA
>CAYOGP010000039.1:0-10945 GCA_964403555.1 uncultured Spirochaetales bacterium
GATGGCTACATGATCACTAAAGCGATTAAACCCTATCCTCCAACTTGGGAACTTAATCGTGATGTAACTATAGAGGCGGAAAAGCAGGGCCTTGATTTTGTCCTCTCTATGATGAAGTTTCGCGGTTTTGGCGGAGAGACGGGCTACTGGGACGAGTGCATGGAGTCCTTTACCTTGATGGCTTCTCTTGCAAGTGTGACCGACCGGATCGGTCTTATCCCGACAGTTACTTTGTTGGCCCAACACCCAGCCTATGTTGCGCGGATGATGGCCACTCTGGATGATGTCAGTAAGGGTCGTGTCGGCCTTAATATTGTGACCGGGTGGAACAAGTTCGAATACGAACAAATGGGGCTATGGCGTGGTGATGAATACTTCGAAGAACGCTACGAATATGCGCTCGATTACGTCAACATTCTCAGGACGCTTTGGGAAGAAGGGCGGTGCACGCACAAGAGCCGTTACTTCGAGTTGAAAGATTGCACGGTTTACCCGACACCCCAACACGACATTCCGATTATTTCAGCTGGCATGTCTGGGGCGGGCAGAGAATTCGTTTCGACAGTCGGGGGTTACAATTTTATTTTTTCATCGCCTACGAAAATTCCTCGTCTCGCCGATGATTTGGACAAGATGGCCCAGAAGACTGGCAAGGAAGTTGCCACATATGCGCTTCTACATTTGGTCGCGGCAGAGACCGACGATAAGGCCTGGCAAATGTGCAATGATATTGTTGAGCAGGCCGACCTTGCAGCAATTGAAAATATGCTCGTTCCCGCTGGGCTTGACACTCATCAAGATGGAAATATTCAGCAGATACGAAGCTCAGTGGAGCAGGGCGAGCTCGCAGGTGGCGACCCTGAGGAGGCGAACATGGCGTTTATGGGAATCCCCGCCTTGATTGGATCCTATGAAACAGTGGCGCGTAAGATTGACGATATAGCGTCTCATCCAAAGGTAAAAGGGATACTTTTTAGTTGGCCCGAGTGGGTGTCTGGAATACGGGACTTTGGGGAAAAAGTCATTCCTCTCCTGGAGTGTCGTAAGGACTGGGATGTGGCCCGAGATGGAGGTTTACGGGGAGGAAGCTTTTAAATTTTCCGACTCAACCGTTATTCCAATGTACCAAAGGTAGACCTGCGACTGGGGATTGGAAGTATGGAATATTGGTCCCGCGCAGGCTTCCAATGTAAGCCGTACGAAGATCTTTACCTCCAAAAGTAATGCTTGCCATCCATGGCGCGATTTTACCCTCGCATGAAAGCAAAAGTTCGGTAGTAACTTCATCTTTAGTAAAGGCTTCGTCAATTCGTGCGATCTCTTCGCTCGATGTGTCGCTTAAAAGGATTCGAAGTTCCCCTTCGGGAGTGATCGCGAAAATTCGATCGGTCATTACGTGGGTTCCCCAAAGATTACCAAATGCATCGAAGGCAATCCCATCAAGAAAAGTTCCATGATCTCCCGGACCAAACGTTTCTTGGTTGCCAAGAGAACTATCCTCTCGAATCTTAAATCTCACTACATTTCTCCCGCAGGTTTGGACCACGTAAAGGTATTGTTCTGCGGCATCGAGTTTGCATTCGTTAGTAAAGCGAAGACCATCAGCAACAGTACGCACTATTCCGTTTTCATATAGGAGCACCTTACCGTCCGCGACGTTTGGGCTGATTGCCTTTGGCCAATCGTGAATCATCGTAGAGACAGTGATCCAAACCCTGTCCTTGCTATCTCTTGCGATAAAGTTCACTTTTCCGATTGGTTCTCCATCAAGAGTGTCAAAGATGAGTTCAGTTTTCCCATCTCTGCTCATTCTCTCAAGGCAATCTGTGCCAAAGTTAGAAATCAGAATGTCACCGTTTTTTTCAAACGCGAGGCCATTTGGTAGAGTCCCCGAAACAAAACGTTCAGCGTCACTTCCAGCAGTGGCGAAATTATCCTGATGATCTTGAGTTATGATTTTTTGGGATCCATCAGCGAGTATACGTACCACGCCACCTCTGGCATCGGCAGACCATAGGGTTCCATCTTTTTCGGCCAAAATGCACTCGGGGCGTTGCAAATCGTTCCCAATAGTGGAGATACTTGATCTATCGACCTCAAACCCGTCTAAAGGATTGGCACTCATTCTTTCCCCCTATGAGTAAAAGATATTTGACGATTCATCAGTCAGTAATAAAACAGAGAACACGCAACTCGATACTTCGCCTAGAAGGTGAGTCTGGATTGGCCCGAGGATTAGAAAAAGCTGCGTGAGGGCAGGTGTTTCCAATGACACCTAGAGAATCGTAGGCTTTTAACACGAGGACTTCTTCGGGCTTCATTTTTGGGTAGTAGAACCATCGTTGGTTCTTGGAGAATTTCACGTTGTATGTCTCTATACCTATGTTGTGCCAACTGTAATTACTCGCACCGTATCCGAAAACATTAATTTCGAAAAGATCGGTCGCGTTGACGGTTCGTGCGTCACAGACAGCGAGGGGAAAATCATCGACAACAGGGCTCAGGCCACGCCAGAAATTTAAAGATATTATTCTTGCAGGATGTTCCGGAGGGATTTCTCCATGGATAGCGAGATAGTCCGACCAGGTCGTATTCGTCGTATAGTCCATGTGGGCAAGGCCAATGTAACCGCCTCCTGCATCCCCGCCCGTTGTATTGCTTTTTCCATCGGTTCCACCTCCGGAAATTTGTCGCCCGGGTTCGCGAATTAAATGATCATAGGTGTAAACGAAGGATGCACCTGTGATTTCTCTCGCTAGTTCCTTGCACTCTTCGTAGTAAACATTCATGACTTCCTTATTATCCAGAAAATCTTCTACGGTAGAGGGTCGATTAATAAGCTGGAAGCCACTGGTTTCGAGTCCTAGAGATTTCGAGCACCTCGCATCACCGATTACCGTTTTTATTTTTTCTGAATGGAGATCGCCAACTCCTCGGCTTTCGCGCATGTCAAAATCTAGAGGTGCATCTGTCGTGATGTTCCCTCCTTGGGCTGGGAAATACGATATTTCACTGCTGACTTCTTCGTTAAGTATCATCGAGCTAAATCCATGAAAGGTACTTCCGCCCACCCTTTATCGTAGGGGGAAAAGAAGCGAGCTTTAAGCGATACATGACGAAAATTCCACGACCCTTCCCGAAGAACGATCTGATCTACGTAGCGCCCTGTTAACCATACCGCTTGATTGCCTTTTTTAAGAGTCGCCATTTGTATCAAATACCATCTTGCTTCGGCAGATAGTCCGTCATCGCTGATTAAAATTGATGAGTTTGTGACATGATGAATCGCCAAGGATAATGTTTCCGGTAATTTAGAAAAAAAATTGTGAAGATTTTCGCGACCCTCAAATACTCCGAGGCTACCTCCGTCCCAAACTCCGTCTTCAGTAAAAAGATCGCATAAGCCGTCAGCATCGTATCCGTCATCACATAAATCGCAGTAACGGGCCTTTAGGTTTCTAATTTTTTCTACGTTTTCTGCTCTTTCTAGTCGGTCTTCGAGGTCCATACAAAACTCCTTTTCTTGAACCATCATTCACAAAGTTTTGCCAAGGCTATTCTACATGTTTGCAAGCAGTTCCTGGCAACTTCATTTAGCGTAAGATCACGGGAAAAATGCGATTGGAGTCCTGCTTTGCTACAGGGGATGCTGTATCGTCCTCCGTTCTCGAGAAAAAGGAATAAAAATATGAAAACTTACGAGCTCAGTGCTCCGAAAGGCTTGGACGCCTTATCTTGTCAGGACAGGCCCGATGCACCTATTGGTGCTCGCGATGTCCGGGTCGACATGAAAGCATGGTCGCTAAATTTCAGGGATCTCAATGTTCCTCTTGGTGGCTATCCAGGGAACGACAAAATTGTGCGGAATCCACCTCTTGTACCACTTTCAGATGGTTCGGGAGAAGTTGTAGAAATTGGCTCCGATGTAGAGGAGTTTTCTGTTGGAGATAAGGTTACTTCTTCCTTTTTTAGGGACTGGGAATCAGGAACGGCAGAGGCAAGTCAATTGTCTTCTGCTCTCGGCGGGGGGATTGACGGGACCCTTGCTGAAAGGGTTGTTCTTCCCGAAAGAGGGTGGGTTAAGGCCCCTTCACATCTGACTTACGAAGAAGCATCTACTCTACCTTGCGCGGCATTAACCGCGTGGCAATCGTTAACCGCGGGAAACCTAATCCCTGGGCAAAGTGTTCTGGCTCAAGGAACGGGTGGCGTTTCGATATTTACGCTTCAACTGGCGAAGGCCGGAGGAGCTCGCGTTATTATTACCAGTAGCAGTAACGAAAAGCTTGAAAAAGCGCGCTCTCTAGGCGCCGACGTGACCATAAATTATCGAGAGCAACCTGATTGGGAAGAGGAGGTTTTGGCGGCGACAAACGGTGTGGGTGTTGACCAAGTAGTGGAAGTCGGCGGTTCAGGAACGTTGGAGAAATCGATCGCATCGGTCCGTGTTGGAGGTGTAGTAAGCCTTGTCGGGATTCTTTCGGGGCCTACGGGAGGGTTCTCTTCAATCGGAGCAATTTTGAATGCGGTAACGCTTAGAGGAATTTTTGTCGGTAGCAAAGAAATGTTCAAGTTAATGAATGCCTCGATTGAAGTAAGTAAATTGCGACCGGCAATCGATCAAGTTTTCGGTTTTGACTCCTTGGAGGAAGTTAAAGCCGCTTACGATCATTTAAGGAGTGCCAAGCATTTTGGCAAGGTAGTTATAAGTCGCGTCTAGTCCATTCTCTGGGCGCACACCACTACATGATCACTCTCGGGTAGTGGAGCTTCTCTATTAAAGTTCCCGTACCATTTCGAAATCCCAAGTCCCGCTCGTTCCAAAAGGGTCGGTATCTGATCCGTCCGAAGATAGCGCTGCGGAATTTCCGTAGTAATTACTTCGCTTCGGTCCCTAGGTACGTGGCGGTACTCAGCTTGGACCATTTGGGAGACGCTATCCCACTTTCCGCTTTCGATAACATCATAGGTCGTCCCATCGACTTTTATGGTTGCAACCATCTCTACTGTTTCGGTGCGGTTGTCACCAATGGGTTCGGATCTGTGGAGGGCTTCCACAGAATATCCATCAAACCAAAACTCTCCATATTCTTGAAGATGAAGTTCGACCTTTTTAAAACATTGAACGACTGAATTGTCATCGAGAAGAGAATAGAGCACATTATAGGGAGCAATTATTCGATCGAACGACATGTTGAGTTGAAAATCACGTATGTCAGCGAGGTGCGTTTTAATTCCAAGCGCCTCGGATATCTCTACGCACTCGTTGTCATTATCGATTCCTGTGACCGGTAATCCGTCTCTCAGTAGGACCTTTCCAATACGACCTGTCCCACATCCAAGTTCAAGGACGTTCTTCGATCCTCGACATACTTCGCGGTAGAATTGCTTATCACCCGGGGTTCCAACATGTACGGCTTCGTAAAGGCGAGCCGGGTACTCGCGGGACATAATCCGATTTCTATGAGAAGCGCGGAAGCACTTTGGTTCCGAAAAGTTCTAGCGAACGCATGATTTGCTCGCGGTTATGAAGACCCTGAGGAATAAGTAAAAAACATTCGTTTATTGGAAACCTCCCCGATGCTTCTTCGATTCTTCGCGAAATTGTGTCGGGAGAACCAACTAAATATTCGGGGTGCCCCTGGCCAAAAGGAACAAACCATTCTTCCCACATCCACTTGACGTCTTCTAGCAGTGCATGTGCTTCTTCGTCAGTAGGGGCGCAGATCATTACTCCTCCCCAGGCGGCCTCATCGCCAGGTTTTATACTGTGCCCATGCTTCGATGCCTCGATATTATATTCGGCCCAGAGGCGCTCGCAAAAGTCGAAATTTGAAGACAACACAATAGGACGCCCTTTGTATTTTGCCCAAAACATTGCAGTGCGCATACTGTGGGTAAATCCGGCATACAGTTGCGGGTACGGGGTTTGTAGTGGGCGCGGACAGATTCCCACCTCGCTGACGGTCATGTCTTTTTCTACACCTTTTCCGTATTTGGTGTATACGGGAGCTTCGTGGGGATTTTTGTAATCTATTGGAGGTATTTGCCAATGCTTTCCTCGATAGGAGAACGTTTCGTTTTGTAGCGCCGCCAAAACGATTTCAACAAACTCGGTGAAGTATTCTCGGTTTAGCGCGTCTTCCTCGGTGTCACGGTTCCATGGTCCAACGGGTGCGAGCTCATTTCTAATACGAAAGCTACTCACCCAGCGCGCTTGGTAGCCCCTCACTAGACCAACTGAGAACCGACCACCTAGCATATGATCCATAGTAGCTATAGATTCGGCTGTCCTTATTGGATTATGGGTGGTGCTTACAAATCCACACGTAATTACGCGAAGTTTCTTACTGTGGTTTCCAATAAACATTCCCGTTAGAGTCGGCTCGTTGCTGGCCTCAAATCCTTCAATCTGCAAATGGTGTTCAGGATGGCCAAAACCGGAAAAACCAAGATCATCTGCAGTTTCAACGTATTCCCCGAGTTCACTCAGCATTCGTTGATATAGATCTGGACGGAGGCCTGCCTTACCCGCTTGTAATTCCTCACGTCTTCCAAGAGTGCAATAAACGAAAAGATTGAAATCCATTATGTCAGTATAGCCGGTCTACCGCATAGGCTACTCTTTTCCTTAATAGGAGACATACATATGGATAACCAGGAAATCACGTTTGAGTCTGATGGTGTCACTCTTCATGGGATGATAGAAAGGCCAGAGTCCCCGGGTCCTCACCCAGTAGTTATCTTAAGTCACGGGCTGTCGGGCTTGGCTTCTATTGGACTCGATCTTTACAGCAGATGCTTCGTCGAGGCGGGTATTGCTTGTCTTACTTATGACCACAGGAATTGGGGTAAAAGTGGCGGTTGGCCTCGCTGTGAGACGGACCCCTGGCGTCAAGTAGCAGATATGCGAGAGGCAGTTTCTGTTGCAAGAAATCTCGCTGATATTGATGGCGAACGTTTGGGAATTTGGGGTACAAGCTACTCAGGGGGACATGTTTTGACGGTTGCAGCCCTCGATAAAAGAGTACGATGCGTGGTATCGCAGGTGCCTTTAATAAGTGGATCCCGGACTTTTGAAGCCTGGGTTCCTGAAGATAAACGAACTCGATTTTTGGAGCGTTTAGGACAGGACCGAGACGCACGGGCTTCTGGATTTCCTCCACTGACTACTTTGGCGGCTACTCCGGGAAGTGAGACTAAGGAATGGATTGAGCGATGCGATGACGGTTCTTATGTCAATGCTCTCACCGTTAGGAGTTTCGATCTTTTGCGCTCGTACGAGCCGATCTCTTTCATGGAGGAGATCGCACCAACTCCTTTGTTGATGATAGTCGCCGAAAATGACACTCAGACGCCGACGGCTTGGCAACTTGAGGCAATTGAAAAATCGGGTGAACCCAAGCAACTATTGCGCTTGGACTGCCGCCATTATGATGTTTACATGGACCGTTTGCCGGAGGCTGCGAATGCGGCGCGCGATTGGTTTATTAAGTACTTGAAATGAAAAGTGTGGAAGCAGGAGCCGTTATAGCTCGACCCTATGCGCTACTTCGACAAAATACTAAAAGCTGATTATTTGCGGGCATCGGCTTCCTTGCCTGTAAAAATAGGCCCCTGGTCTCGCATTCATCTCGTACCAACTCGAAATCTCGGATTCCCCAGTCAGGATTTCGAGACCTCAAATCCTTGTCAAAACTGTCGTTACTTTCCGCCGTATGAGCGTCATTGATTCGATAGGGTCCGTAGAGAATCAGGAGCCCCCGAGGAACAAGGTGTCTTTTCGCTCCCTCTATAAGGCCAATACAGGCATCAAAGTGAGAAATATGGATCATGTTTGCGTTGAAAATCGCATCTACGGTTCCTAGCGGCCATGATTTTTCTCGAACATCAATTTTTAGAGCGGGCAAAATATTGTCTGATCCAGCTTCCGCTGCCCAAGCGTCGATTGATTTCAGGGAGTTTGCATCTAGGTCAGTTGGCTGCCATTCAAGGTGGGGCAGGTGAGAAGCGAAGTAGGCGGCGTGTTCACCAGTTCCACTAGCGATTTCGAGTACTTTCCCTGTAGCTACGAGGAGATGATTGAGTTCAAAAAGAATCGGTTCTCGATTTCTTGCGGTCGCAGGCGCATGCTTTCTATTGCTCACCTCTAGATTGTTGCTCGGACTTAAGAAGTTGCCAAGAGTCTAACTGATGGGTGCTTATCCGAGACGAATCGACTAATTTGGTATGATGCCAAAACGCCAAGAACAAGAAAAAGCCCAGGAAGAAGTAACCGAAGTTGCCCGCGACGTCCTGCGAATGCAGTTGCCTATTCGTATGCCTGGATTGGGTCACGTTAATTGTTACGCCATTGTTGACAAGGATGGTGCCGCACTCGTAGACCCAGGATTGCCAGGACCTGGCACTTGGAGGGCACTGAAAAAGCGTCTAAAGTCGGCAGGTTTACGGGTAGGGAACGTCCATACCGTGATAGTTACCCATTCTCACGCAGACCATTTCGGTGGTGCGGTACGCCTGGCGCGTGAGGCTGGAGCTCGGGTAATTGCCCATCGAAGCTTTCGGTTTGGTCTGGGTTCGGATCATCCGGAGGTGTCCGCCGATGATTTGGCGGCTCAGCGTGAGTCCGAGGCGGTAAGTGGAGAGCTATCGGATCGGGGAGGTGTTCTGGCTGGAAGTAGACTTAACAGCCCATCTGATGTTTGGAATCGTCCGTCGCCGTGGGGGGGAACGAGTCCAAAACCGACACTTCGAAATCGCTTGAAGTGGGGAACATTTTCTCTCTTTAGAGGCAACATCGTACCTGCGATTTCGGACCCAACCTCCGGGGGCGAGGTGCTCAGGTTGGCAGGTCGGGAGTGGTTTGTGGTGCATACACCCGGGCATACAGAAGATCATATTTGTCTCCATGATCCTTCAGAAGAGATCTTTCTTTCTGGAGATCATGTCCTTCCTACTATTACCCCTCACATCTCGGGCCTTTCTTTAGGGAAAGACCCATTAAACGAATTCTTTGAATCTTTAAACGCCGTGGCTCAAATTCCCCATATCAGGCAAGCTCTTCCCGCACACGGCCATCCTTTTTTCGACCTGGCAGGGCGAGCTGAGGCGATAAGAGTCCATCATATTGAACGACTAGAAAAAGTTAAAAAAATTGGAAGAGAACTCGGGCCGGCAAGCGTTATGGAGTTTTCTCAAAAGCTATTTCGCAAACGTTCTTGGGGATCCATGGCGGAAAGCGAGACCTATGCACACTTGGAACATCTAAGGCATAGTAGGGATGCCGAGGTTCACAACGACCGTGAGGGACGCCTGATTTACGAGACGGGCTAATAGGAACTCTTTCAACGGTAAACACGAGGTAACTCCAAATGGCAAGCGTGAGTTCACTACAGGCAACATATAGTTCAGGATTTTCAACGGAAAATGTCAAGTGGAATCATCTTCTTGGCGGTGACGGATTCGATTACCCTATCGACTATTGGATCGCAATTTTGGGCGCGCAGCCAGACACCGGCCGAATTGATTTTCTTGGTAAGTGGGAGCCCAACTCCTACTGTCACTATCACAGGCACTTGGGGGAAACGACAACAATTGTTCTAGAAGGTGAGCACCACCTGGTAGAGAAAACGGCGACTCAAACTATTCATAAGACTCGTACGAGAGGTCACATCGGTCAGAGTCCTTATGGAGAAACTCATATGGAATACGCCGGGGAGAATGGCTCTGTTCTTCTCTTTAGCATGCAATGTCGTGACAAGTATGTTTTTGAAGTTCTTGATCAGGATGACAAGGCGATTAAGGCTCTGACGTTTGAAGAGTTTGTATCGGGTAACTACTAGTTGTGCACTAATCCGAACTTTTAAATACATAAAGTCTTGAATTAGAAAACAGGTTAAGGTCCGTAAACCAGCAACTTCAAGAGCTGCCAACGGTCACCACTAATTTACCCATTGCCCTCCGTTCCTTAAGGTCCTCTAGCGAATGGGAAAAATTTTCAAAATCGTAAACTTTTCCGATGAGGGGCTGTAAAGTTTTTGTTTCGAACATTTTTTGAAGTTCAGCAAGATTTTCGTCCGCTCCTTCGGGGTCTCTCCGGGTCCAATCTCCAAAAAAAACGCCAACGATCTCACAACCTTTCAAGAGAGCGAGGTTCGTTGGTACCTTAGGAATGCCTTGAACAAAACCAATAACCAATACTCTCCCTTCCCACGCGACGCAGCGCATACACTGGTCAAAAAGGGGGCCTCCAATTGGATCGTAGATAACATCTGCACCGAGCCCATTGGTGATAGCTTTAACCTTGTCTTTGAGGTTGCCGTCAGAGTAATTAACGATTTCCGCCGCACCTGCCTTTTTGGCGATCTCGAGCTTTTCGTCGGAACTTGCAGCCGCGATCACTTTTGCTCCCATCGCATTTCCAAGTTCAACGGCGGAGATGCCGACTCCCCCTGCAGCTCCCAGAACCAAAAGGGTCTGGTTCTCACGAAGTCGGGCGCGCTGTTTTAGAGCATAGTAGGAGGTCCCATACGTCACGCTAATTCCGGCAGCTGTAACCAAGTCCATTCCTTTGGGGACGGCCCGAAGACTGTCTTCACTTGCGACTACCTTCTCGGCTAAGCCCCCAGCCCAAACGGTCGCTACTACAGGCTGCCCCGGGCGATACTTAAGGACATCCGCTCCAACTTTTTCAATAATCCCAGCGACTTCAGTGCCTGGGCTAAATGGGAAAGGAGGAATTGCCTGGTATTTCCCTTCTGCCATCAGGACATCGGGATAGTTCATTCCGCAAGCCTGAACCGAAATGAGGACTTGTTTGGCATTTGGTAGGGGTGGATCAATTTCTTCGATTTTCAATGATTCGATAGGGCCGAATTCATGACATAAGACTGCGCGCATTTTATCTCCTAAGTAGAAGAATCCTGTAGCATGAATTACCGGTTTT
>CAYOGP010000040.1:0-5049 GCA_964403555.1 uncultured Spirochaetales bacterium
TTGGAAGAAGTTATTAAGAGAAAGGATCGCATTAAGAGGATCGTAATAGCTTCCTCAATGTCAATATACGGCGAGGGGGCATATCTCGATAGCAAGAATGAAGTGGTTTATCCATCATTGCGCGATGATGGAAAAATGGCGTCTCAAAAGTTTGAATGTCTAGATGCAGAAGGAAAGCCACTTTCTCCAATTCCTACGGATGAATCAAAGCCACTTCGGCCGACCTCGGTTTACGCCGTTACAAAACGAGATCAAGAAGAACTGTTTCTTACAGTAGGTGGCGCTTATGATATTCCAACCGTTGCTCTTCGTTATTTCAACATATACGGAACGAGACAGGCTCTTTCCAATCCGTACACAGGGGTGATGGCGATCTTCTCTTCCCGCCTTCTTAACAGAAAGTCCCCTATGATTTTTGAAGATGGGAGACAGACGAGAGATTTTGTAAATGTGAGGGATATTGTTGAGGCCAATCTTTGTGCGATGAAAACCGATCGCGGAATTGGAAAGGCATTTAACATTGGTACTGGGAAGCCAACTTCGGTATTAGAAGTTGCCGATACCCTCTCAAGTCAGTTGGATTATCCAGACCCTCCAGAGATCATGGGTAAATACAGGACGGGAGATATCCGGCACTGCTTCGCAGATATCAACAACGCAAGAAAAGACTTGGGCTTTCAGCCAAACATCGAACTAGCTGATGGTCTGCGGGAACTACTTGCTTGGTTGCGAAGGCAGCGTCCGGAGGACCGGGTTGAGCAGGCAACTTCAGAGCTGGCCCAGAGAGGTTTAACTCGTTAATGACGCGAACAAAGTTGCCTAGGCTAGATCTCGGTAAGCTAGAGAAGGTAGTCGAAAGATTTAGTTCTTTACGACTGTTGGTCATCGGTGACGTCATGATTGACGAATATTTCTGGGGTGATGTGGATCGCGTAAATCCTGAAGCTCCGGTCCCGGTTGTTCGCGTTAAGAACGAGTCAACAGCGTTAGGAGGCGCAGGCAATGTTTTAAGGAACATTGCTGCACTTGGAGTCAAGGGAGTTCTCTGCTCGATAGTTGGTAATGATTACGCGGGAGATCAAGTAACGTCCTTAGTGAGCGATCTAGGGCTCGACCCAAATATGCTGATCAGAGTAGACGATCGTTTGACTACGCAGAAGACGCGTGTTGGCGCAAGGTCACAACAAATGCTTCGGTTTGATCGCGAAACTGATTTGCCCATAGATAGGCGGCTAGAGACGGCAATGTTGACTCTCGTCGATAACTCCTTAGATAAAACTGATGGAGTTATTTTGGAAGACTATGGTAAGGGAGTGCTTACTCCGTTTCTCGTTCGTGGTGTAATAAAGCGCGCTAAAACTCGCGGGATTGGGGTGTCGGTAGATCCGAAGTTTGAGATCAACATGTATAAAGGTGCTTCCTTCATTAAACCAAATTTGCGCGAAGTCGAAGCGTTGGCAGGTTTTCCGTTAAAAGACAGGGCGGATCTCGTCAAAGCAGGCTTCCGGAGCCGCAGACGTGTTGGCGGCTCTCCGGTTATAGTTACGAGGGGTGCTGAGGGAATGACAGTTTTCGAGGAAATGGAAGACGGTCTTGATGTGCCTGCGGCTCGTAGCGAAGTGTTCGATGTTCAGGGGGCGGGGGATACCTCTATAGTTGCGTTGACCCTCGCGAGACTTGCGGGAGCGAACCTTGTAGAAGCAGCTGTGATTGCGAACGCGGCCGCTAGCGTCGTAGTAGGAAAGCTAGGAACAGCTACCGCGTCATTAGAGGAAATACGAGATTTACTTCCGCAATCGGTAGAATCTGCAAGAAGTGTGAGAAGCACGTGATTCGTAGCATGACGGGTTATGGTCGAGCCTCTGCTTCAATTGGTGAGGCAGTTGTTTTTATCGAAGTACGGACCCTCAATCACAGGCATGTGGATGTTTCGGTAAGGATGCCTCGTAACTTTCCCAATATTGAACAGGATGTGAGGCGTCTTGCCAAGGAGACTTTTTCGAGGGGTAAAATTGATATTGCTTTGACGTATTCAGGAGAATTTTCGAGTGAGACCCAGGTCCGCATCTCAAGGTCCGCTATTGATGATTATCTTAGTAATGGAAAGGAAATCGCAGAGGAGTTTGGCCTGGGAAGTGGTTTGTCCTTAGAGGTACTCTTGACGCTCCCTGGAGTCGTACGTTCGTCCGAGATTTTGATAGATATGAATTCGTACGATGAGGTCTTCCTGGGAACTCTTTCTAAGGCTCTATCGGATGCCGACCAGATGCGGAAGAAGGAAGGTGCAGTCTTAGAAGCGGAACTGAGAGCGCAAATCGACCGAATCAAGAGTTTCGTCGATAGCATTGATATTCGTGCCGAAGTCGTTGTGGAGGCAGTCCGCGAGCGCCTCCGGAAACGCGTTGATCTCTTAAGACAAGAGACTGGTATTTTAGACGACGCCCGCTTGCATCACGAAGTAGTAATTGCCTCAGACAAGATGGATATTCACGAGGAATTGGTCCGCTTGTCTGGCCATGCTGAGGCTTTTTCCGAAACTCTCTCTTCTAATCTGGCACCGGTTGGAAGGCGTCTAGAGTTTCTTTTGCAGGAAATGGGGAGAGAAGCGAATACTATAGGTTCCAAGGCGGCCGACGTTTCTTTGTCTCACTTGGTAGTGGATCTGAAGACCGAGCTTGAACGGATTCGGGAGCAGGTGCAGAATGTTGAGTGAAAATGTCAAATGTGGATGACAAGACCAGTGCTTCCGATTTACGTCGACTTTTAAATGTCGGATATGGAAATCTAGTCTCGGCCGAACGGGTGGTGGCGGTAATTTCTCCCCATTCCTCTCCGATGCGTAGGCTTCGGGAGGAAGCTTCTAAAGAAGGTCGTCTTCTGGACGCAACTCAGGGTCGCCGAACGCGCTCGATTCTAGTGACGGATAGCAATCATGTCGTTTTGTCAGCGATCAATCCCGAGACGATTTCTGCTCGACTTCTGGATCATGCGGGAGAGGAAGGGGGAGATTAGTAGTGTGCCCTGGAATACCCTTTGTGATTTCCGCGCCTTCGGGAACTGGCAAGACGACCGTGTGCAAAACCTTAGTTTTAAGTGACGATAAGCTCATGATTTCTGTCTCTCATACGACGAGGAAAAGAAGGCCCAATGAACAAGATGGAAGAGACTACCACTTTGTAAGCGAACATGAGTTTCGGATGTTAATCGAGAATCGAGCATTTTTAGAGTGGGCAGAATATTCGGCTAATCTGTATGGAACCTCGTGTGATGCAATAGATGTTCCATTGTCGGATGGTTGTGACCTCGTTCTTGAGATAGAGGTTCAAGGAGCAGCTCAGATTAAGGATCGACGACAAGACGCAAGGTTTATATTTCTGCTCCCTCCTTCGACAGAAGAGTTGGAGAGGAGGCTAAGAGGTCGAGGTACTGATAGTCTTGAAGTGATCGAGCGTCGCCTTGCTATGACACAGCGAGAGCTTAAAGCGGTTAGAGGTTTTGATTACGCGGTTGTCAATGACGACTTGGATGCTTGCGTCAGTTCGGTCAAGGAGATTATCGAAGCTGAAAGAACTGGAGCTACTGATGAGGTGAGGAATCGCTATTCGATTCCCAAAGACTGTTAAGATTAGTTTGAACTAAAAAAGGTTCCTTGCTCAGGCGTATAAGGGGCTCTATTTTTCAGGGGAAAAGCTAAGATTCTACATGTTGCGCTTTAATGACATAGCAGATCGAGTATTGAAACATGATCCCAATTCCGATCTTCATCTTCTTCAAAGAGCATACGTTTACACAGCCAAGGTTCACGATGGACAAGAACGTTTGTCCGGTGAGCCGTATCTCGTTCACCCTTTGGAGGTGGCGGGAATTCTTGCAGATATGCGTATGGATGCGGTTACGATCACAGCAGGCCTATTGCATGATGCAGTCGAGGATACTCACAGTACGGTTGATGAAATATCGGATAAGTTCGGTGAGGAGGTGGGCTTTCTTGTCGAAGGTCTGACGAAAATTGCAAAAATAGAATTTAAGTCGGCCCGAGAACGTCAGGCTGAAAATTTCCGAAAGATGCTTATCGCCATGTCAAAGGATATTAGGATCCTGATGGTTAAGCTGGCGGATCGTCTCCATAACATGCGGACGCTAGAATTTATGAACGAGTCCTCTCGAAGTCGAGTTGCCCAGGAAACCTTGGATATTTATGTGCCTCTGGCGCATCGATTAGGAATTTATTGGATGAGAAGAGAGCTCGAAGAGCTTTCTTTTCGGGCCCTAAAACCCCTAGCGGCATCGGAATTGGAGCAAAAACTTCGCGGAGCTCATACTCAACGAACGAAATATATCGATGAAGTTATAGGGGTGCTTTCGAATCAGCTCGCTCTAGCATCATTAGAAGGGGAAGTGACGGGAAGACTGAAGGACCTTGCTTCAATTCATAATAAAATGGAATCTCAAGGTATTTCTCTAGATGAAATTTATGACGTGATCGCTTTTCGGATTGTCTTGAGTGCAGATGAAGGTGCTGTTTATACGGCACTCGGATTGGTTCACGCTACGTGGTCTCCTGTTCCCGGCAGATTTAAAGATCATGTCGCCTTACCGCGACCCAATGGTTATCAGTCCTTGCATACAACCGTGATTGGACCATATGGGGAACGGATGGAGGTTCAGATTCGAACTGAACAAATGCATCGAAACGCAGAGTTTGGGATAGCGGCGCACTGGCGGTATAAACAACAAGAAGAACGAATGGATGCAGAAGATCACAAAAAATTTGCTTGGCTTCGGCAACTAATTGAACATCAGGTGGAGCTTTCGGATCCGCATGAATTTTTTGACACAGTGAAAGTTGATCTTTTCCCCGATGAGGTATTTGTTTTCACTCCGAAAGGTGACGTAATTAATGTTCCTAAAGAAGGGACACCGATTGATTTCGCCTATGCGGTCCACAGTGAAATAGGAGACGGTTGTTTTGGGGCAAAGGTCAATGGGAAGGCGGTTACCCTTAGCCATAGACTTTCTGATGGAGATACTGTTGAGATCGAAAGTCGA
>CAYOGP010000040.1:5149-8866 GCA_964403555.1 uncultured Spirochaetales bacterium
GGTTACCCTTAGCCATAGACTTTCTGATGGAGATACTGTTGAGATCGAAAGTCGAAAGAGTGAGTTTCCAAAAAAAGATTGGCTCAACTTTGTTGTTTCTGCGAAAGCAAAAAGTCGAATACGTCACGCGATCAGGCTGGAAGAAAACGCAAGTAGTAGAGAACTTGGACGAGGAATTCTTGAGAGAGAGCTTAGGCGTGCGGGGTTTTCTCTTCTTAAGTTGGAAAATGATGGGGATTTGAATACGATCGCACGAAACGTAGTCAATGGCTCTAAAGAAGATCTTTACGCTGCTGTGGGTTACGGAAGAGTCCCGGCCGCAAGGTTGGTTCGCTCTTTGCGACCAGACTGGAAACCTGATGTTCCTCGAAGGAAGAAGTCTCGTGTTGGCCTTCGGAACATTTTCAGCAGGGAGTCACGGAAGCCTGAAGTTGAGTCAGGTGTTAGGGTTCAAGGACAAGAAGGTGTCTTAATTCGTTACGGAAAATGTTGTAATCCCCTGCCCGGGGATGAAATTGTGGGTTTTGTTACCCGAGGCCGGGGGGTCACCTTGCACCAGAACGATTGTCGAGTCGTGTTTTCGCTCGACCCAGAACGGCGCATTGAAGTTGAATGGGATGCAGAATCGAAAAGTGCGCCTCGCCTCGTTCGAGTAAGGGTAACGTCTCGGGATGAACCGGGTCTTCTTGCAGAGGTCACGAAAACGATCTCGACTGCGGGTATTAATATAGGTGCTGCTCGGATTGAAACGCACTCTAATAGAACTGCGACCCAGACATTTGATCTTTGGGTGGCACATCTCGGGGTTTTAAGCGAGGTAATGAGAGAAATAGAAAGAGTTAGGGGAGTCGTCTCGGTAGAAAGGTTGCGAGCTTGACTTCGCTATCTATCTGCATCATTGCGTACAGAGAAAAGGAGCTCCTTGAACGAGCCATACGATCCGCCGTTTTTGCAGATGAAGTGTTAGTGGTTGTAGATTCAGAAGGCGATGCTGAGACGGAAGCAGTCGCGCGTAAATCGGGTGTTAAGGTAGTTATCCACAAATATGAGGGAGATATCGAACAGAAGAGCTTCGCGGTTTCACAAGCTTGTCACGAATGGGTTCTTTCTCTTGACGCTGATGAGGAGGTCGGTGTTGAACTTAGAGGCGAGATTCAAAACGCTCTCGAAAATCGAAGCGATAAATTGTCGGGGTTTTATATTGAGAGACTTACTTGGCATTTGGGTAAATGGATTCACCATGGCGATTTTTATCCAGATCATCCGATACGCCTTTTTCGTCGTTCCAGGACGGTAATGAAAGGCTCTAACCCTCACGGAAGATTTAGTGTTGACGGAGAGGTTGGTCGCCTTAGGGAACCGATTTTACATTATAGCTATAGAGACCTCTCAGATCAGGTGGAAAGGGTGCAGCGATTTAGCGATATGGCTCGAGATTCTATGATTCAGAAAGAACGTAACGTTCATGTTTCGGACCTCCTGGTTCGACCGCTTTTAAGATTTATTCGCGCATATTTTCTTAAACAAGGCTTTCGGGATGGATTTCCTGGTTTAATTATTGCAGTGGTGAGTTCCTTTCACGTGTTCCTCAAGTACGCAAAACTGTGGGAGTCAAGACTTTCTCAAGAGAAACGGGCGCCCCGTCTGTGAATCCTAACAAGACGGTTTCAATGGAGAGACAGGTGTGAATGTATTGCTGATGACCAGTGACTGGAAATGGACTGGCCCCGCCGAACCCATGATTCGACTTGCGCGAGGATTGAAGGATCGGGGGCATCGAGTCCTATTGGCGGCTCCGGCCCCGCCTGATTCATCGGTGCGAAGTTTGGAGGAGGAAGCGAAGAACGCCGGGTTTCCTCTGGACTTAAAACTTCGCTATGACCATGGAACTAGAATTTGGTCTGATCGAAAAGACATTCAGGCTGTACGTGATTTGGTATTGCAGAACGACATTAATGTAGTTCATACGTGGCACACGAGAGATCACATTTTAGCGTGGAGGGCACTGGGGATATTATCTAAAACACGAAAGGCTCGGTTGGTAAGAAGTTATAAGGCAGGTGAGGCGATTGCGCGGTTACCACATAATTACGCGTTATTTGGTCTTGGTTGCGACGGATTAATTTGTGTTTCACCTTTCTTCGCACGGTTCAATGAGGGAATTTGCAGTGGTCCTGTCGCAGGAATTTTAGGTGCAATCGACACCGAGCGTTATTGTCCGGCTCCTAAAAAAATAGAAGTACTGAACTCGCTAGGTTTGACTACAAGCAATCGCATAGTAGGTATCGTGGCGCGAGGTCAACGCCGGCGTCGATTTCCACTCCTTCTGAAGGCTGCAAAGCATTTGTTCGAAAGCGATCCCGAGGCCAGGCTCTTAATAATTGGGAGGGGCACGAATAGGAAGGAAGTTGCAGAAGATCCAGCTCGCGAACTTGGTATATCCGATCGCGTTGTATTTGCCGGGTATAGAACTGCAGACTACTTAGATGTAATACGTTGCATCGATGTTTTTACGTTTCTCGTTCCGGGTAGTGATGGAACCTGCCGGGCTGTTATCGAAGCCCTTTCAATGGGGATTCCCGTGGTAGCAACTCGTCGAGGTTCCCTTCCTGAGATAGTTCTGGACGGAAAAACGGGCATTTTGAGCGGTGAGTCACCTAAGGCCCTTGCGGAAAGCTGGAAACTTCTCATTTCCGAAACGAATCTTAGGACGACAATGGCGAGGGCCGCGAGAGTTGATGCGAAGAATCGTTTTCAGATTAAGCGATTTTCAGAAGATGTCGAAGGGCTTTATCACAGAACAATGCAAACAGGTTAGTCTTCGACTACTTCAGGTATTCCTGTTTGTAATGATAAAAGCTCTCTGTATAGCCCTGCTCTTCGAGAAAGCTCTATGTGTGTTCCGGAATCTACAATTCGACCTTGTTCCAAAACTATTATTTTTGTTGCATGCCTTATGGTAGACAGGCGATGAGCGATTACAAAGACCGTTCTTCCTGCAATAAGTTCTTCGAGTGCATTTTGGACATAGCGTTCGCTCTCAGAATCTAGTGCACTTGTAGCTTCATCCAAAACAAGAAGGGCTGGGTTTTTCAAGAGAGCCCTCGCAATTGTAATTCGCTGGCGTTGACCCCCAGAGAGCCTTTCTCCTTCTTCTCCTACTAATGTATCCAGACCATTCTTCAGTCGGCTTGAGAATTCTGTTACGTAGGCCGCCTTGGCTGCCTTTTCGATTGCGAAATTATCGGCCAAGGGATTTCCATACTTGATATTGTCTCTGATGCTTCCCTCGAAGAGGAGAGGTTCTTGAGACACCACCGCAATATTCTGTGTAAGTGAACGACGCTTGATCTTCCTTAAATCCATACCATCGACCGTAATGCTTCCACTTTCGGGATCGTAGAAACGCACCAAAAGGTCGACTAGAGTCGTTTTGCCGGCGCCAGTTTTCCCAACAATCGCAACCAAAGACCCAGCTGACGCAGAGAAAGTTACTCCTTGGAGGACCGAAGTATCTTCAGAGTTTTCGTCACGGTATGTAAAGAATAGATTTGAAACAATCAGTTCTTTCTCAAGAGAAAAGTCCTGGGCGTCCGCAGGGTCGGGTGTTTCAGGCTCCTGATCCAGAAGTTCAAAAAAACGTTCTGCAGCTGGCAGTGAGTCCATAAGTCCGTTCCAGCCTTTTGTAAGGTCTTTGACTGGCTTGTAGACGCTTCC
>CAYOGP010000040.1:8876-10943 GCA_964403555.1 uncultured Spirochaetales bacterium
CACCATAACAAAGGCCGCTAATGATCCAGGCGTCAGAGCCCACCAGCCGCGGTATACGATAATGGCGCCAATAACTAGAACGCCTACACCTACAAAGTTATTTACTCCCTCAACCACGGTTCTTGAAAGAGCTCTGGTTAAAACAACCTTCATGCTCCTTCTGAATAGTTTTTCATTGTGCGCACGAAAGGACGAGGCTTCTGTTGTTTGTGCACCGAAGGATTTGATGACTTTTATGTTTGAGAGAATTTCTACCAATCGTTGAGTAATCACCCCGAAACTTTCCTGACGTCTTTTTGCATAACGTCGAACTCTTGTTCCAAAATAGGCAATCACTCCGGTTACGATTGGTACGGTTATCAAAATCAATAAACTAAGTTGCCATGAGATTGAGAGGAGGATCGCACCACCTACAAGTATCGAGAAAGCGCCCTGCAGTACGTCACCACATAGAAGCTCGAGCGCAACGTGTGCCCTGGTTGCATCGTTAGTAGTGCGGGAAAGTCGTTCGCCACGTGTCATGCTCTGGTGGAAAGTTAAAGGAAGATTTAAGAGCCTTTGGCAAAGATTCTGTTGTAGGTCTACTAAGACTCTACCGAGTATATACTGAGACACGTAGCTCTGACCAAAATGAGATAGAGGTATTATTAATACCGCAAGGAGGGCGGCCACTACTACATCAAGAAAGTTCTCTTTAGCTTGTTCTCCAAACATTCCTCGGTCAAAGGTCTCCTCTGATAGCTTTTTGTCGCTCTCGAGTTTTTTTGTGGGAAGTAAGTCTCTGACCCAAGAAAGGCTAGAAGAAGTTTTTGTATCATCTTGGTTTTGGAGAACAACGTCGTCCAGCAGAGGTTTCGCTAGGTATGCTCTGCCGGCACGAGCACCGGCGTAAGACAACGCGCAGAGTATGGATACCAGAAGAAGGATCAGGTATGGCCTGAGGTATTTGGCTAGTCGCCATCCGGTTTCACTTGTTGCTCGGGACAGCGAAGAGCGTGTTCCTGCTAGAGGTTTGTCTGTCATCTTCATAAAGGTTAGCTGGCGTCGAGTGAATCGCCGAGGTTAGGAAGGAATAGACTTGAAGAGCCCTAAGGCCGCGGCGCAATAACCTCAGCTGCCCTCCAACCCAGCACAGCTTCTCCTTCCGCTCCTAGGCCATCCAAGCCGTGGGTAGGCAGAGCGTAGATTGGTTGTCTCCGTTGCACCCGAATTTGGATTGGATTTGGCCAGTTTTGTTGATTTCGTTCAGTTTCAATATCGAATGGGCGGTCCCAAGCATTTTGGGTCTTGTGTCCTACAGATTCGAGCTTCTTGCCGGAGAATGAGAAGAATCTTTGGATTTCCTCTTCAACAACAATTGAGATATTTTGAACATCTGCGTCCATTCTGGTTAACAGTTGAGCCGTCAAATCCACGTATTGATCATTTTCTTTCGATGGAAAAACAGAAATAGCAACAGCTCTTGGAAGCCTTCGTGAATCGAGAATCGCTCTCGGGTGCATTGCTTCCGGAATTCTCTCCTTAGGGACATGGAAGTTAAGGGTGTGGTAGCGGAAATGAGCCAGAGGTTTTTCTGCTAGTACTTTTGGAACGGGCAGGTCCCAGGCCTTGAGGCACCTGCCGAGGTGTCCAGCAGGAGTGTTTATCAATAGGACTCTTCCCAATAATGCCTCGTCACGCTCCTTAAGAAGTATTCCCGGATGGCCAGCTGCGCTCACTAATTCAAATGGTCCTTTTGCCTCGCGGAACTCCCCAAGTACTTTAGATATCCTTTTCCGGACCATTTCAACGAGGCTAACTCCTGGAATATTAAAGTAACCACCGGTCGATAGTGCCCTGCCTAAAATTCGGGATTTGATCTCGGGGGCAAGGGTTGCAGGGTCGGTAGCAAATATTTCCAATTGAGCCTGGAAGAATCTTTCGAGTTCTGTTCCAACGTTTCGTACTGTTGAGGGAAGCCCTCGGATTCCCGTAGAAGGTTTAAAACTTAAGGACGTGCCTCTTCGAGCTGGTCTGACTATATTCTGTGTTGTGAGGGCCTCTGCTTCTGCTCGACCAGCGATATCT
>CAYOGP010000041.1:0-10636 GCA_964403555.1 uncultured Spirochaetales bacterium
CTTCCTCCCCTCTGTTGATATGCAAGGAGAGTGTTCATCATGTTACGCGAATAATATTCTGGGTGGGTTCCCGTCATGACACAGGAATAAGGTTCTAAAAGGCTTAATCCTTCGTTGTGTAAATCTTCGTCCGTAAAGATATCGACGTCGAAATCTTTTTGTTCAAGCCAATCGATGATATGAGTATCGGCAGCAAACTGCCAAGCCCAGGTGTGTGGCCTCATGTTTAGTACTGGGCGTAGTCTAGAGGAATACGAACAGCCACTTCCGTCCACGTGTGAGTCATAAGACGAAATTCCTAACTCTGCATGATGTTGCAAATATTGCGCCTCGGCGTCCAGAACGGTGAAGGCATTCAATATTTGCTCTGAAAATACCCATTCTGTCCCGACATGATAGTTCGCATATGCGCAATAGCTTGCCGTGGGTATAAGTAGAGCGAGACGAGATCGAGCGGTACCTTTTGGGGGTCTTACATAGAAGGGAAGGTATTCTTCCTCTTCTCCCATGGTTAGTTTTGCTGCGTATAAACCAGATGGGAAGCCATCTGGTATTTCAAATTGAAAATCGGTATCCCAACCGCAATCATAGAGATCGTCCTCGTGAAAGTGAATCGCGCCGTAGTGGGAAGGGGCCTGCGTGAAGGAGTGTTGACTACCATCCCAACGTGATCCTCTTACAGCACGCGTTGGCAAGTTGTATGTACGTGCCTCAAGTCGGTGATGACCAATATCCATAAGGATATCCGAAGAGTTGTTCGCTCCGAAATCCCAAGCAGCTACGACATCGGCATTTAAACTAGAGCTTGTTTCAGAATTTACCAATGATTCGATTTCGCTGAGTCGGAGTGCTTGCTTAGAAACTCGAGGACGCTCGATCTTTCCGTTGAAACAAGACTTTGGAATGCCGTCTATTTCCCAAGACGCGATTCGAAAAAATCCATTATTGCGAATCGAAAGTTTTTTAATTTGAGATTTTGTAATGGAATCACTCGAGTAAGCGTATTGAAATTGAGGAATTTGATGAAGAGTTGCTTCGCCCGTTTCATCGTTATAAGTCGCAGCAACTAAGTACCAATGTCTGGGCTGCAGTGGGGTTTCCGAATCGATGTTAAAGACCGGTTCAGATCCGTTACCGATTGAAAAAGACAGAGTACCGTCTTTCGTTATAAAAAGTCCATAACCTGACTTTGTCTTCGGATTCCAGGTCCCCATGAGAGCTTGTTCTTTGCCCTCAGGTAGAGTGGGCCATATAAGAGACAGTAGTGTTACTCTTTTTAGATCGAATGCAGTGATATTGTCTGCCTTTACAAATGAACCGATACCAATTCGCTGGCGACGGCCGGTATGTTCTCCCGTGAAAGCTGCAGGCAATGAGAACTCTTTAAAACCGGGGCCTGTTGCCGAACTGTCGGCGCATCGAAGGCGGACCAGTTCGGCCTGGTATGACAATCTTTGAGGTGAAGAGACCTTGAACGAGATAGCTTCTCCCGGGGAGCCGCAAATTTTATCAGAATATCCAGTGATCTTTTCCACAACGATCTCTAAGATTCCAGTTGCTCGCCAGTGGCGAGTTCCCAGCGGCGTCGAAATAATCCCCAGAGAGCCCCGCGAAAGTTATCAAAGGGATCGCCTTCAAAAATGATTTTCTTTCCGCGCACGCCTGGATTAATTCCTATTCGCCATTCCTCATTTGGTCTTGTACAAATCAAAATCCTCCTACCTTCGAGTGGAGTCCATCGGAGAATTTGAAGCACTTCTCGTAATTCTGCGCTGTGTGGGCCAAATGGTGTATCGCGAAATTCGTAGGCTAAGTCTTTGCGGGATGAGTCTATATTCTTCATTGAAATGTTACTCAGATGTTCTTGTTTGAGAGCCGATTACAGATTCTCTCTTCAGAAAATCTATCTCCGTGTCTTTGATCCCAAATTCTCTTAGTATTTCTTCTGTATGTTCCCCGTGTAGAGGAGGTCTTCTCTCGATTTTTCCTGGCGTCTCGGAAAGTTTTACCGGTAACCCGGTTGTTATAAACGTACCTACTTCAGGGTGAGGCATTTCGACTTTCATGTTTCTTGCCAACACTTGAGGATTCTCGAAAACTTCCTGCATATTCAAGACAGGCCCACAAGGTACGCCTGCTGAATTGATGCGTTCGACCCAGCTGTCGACACTCCGATTTGATAAAACTTTCTCGATCTCTTCAGTCAGTTGTTGGCGGTTTTTAATTCGTGAAGACGAATCATGGAATAGCTCGCTATCTGTCCACTCTGGCTTTCCAAGAGCCGAAGCTAGTTTCCCCCACATTTTTTCATTGCCTGCAGCGATGTTTATATAGCCGTCCTTCGCTGCAAACCTTCCGTACGGGCTCGACAAAGGATGGTGTTGACCGGCAGGTCCCGGAGAAGTTCCTCGGTCAAAAAACATACCCGCTCCCCATGATAGGATAGAGACCATGGCTTCGAGTAAGGATGTGTGGACTATCTGACCTTTTCCAGTCTTCTCCCGCGAGAGTAAAGCAAGCTGAATTCCATGGGCGGCAAAAATTCCTCCAAGTAGATCACATATTGCGATGCCTGCCCTCGTTGGTCCGCTTTCATCTGTTCCCGTGAGGCTCATGAAACCACTCAAACCCTGGGCAATTTGATCGAACCCGGGTCTTTCCGAGTACGGACCGGTCGCCCCAAAGCCTGAAATACCGCAGTAAATCAGACCAGGGTTCACCTCCAGCAGCAATTCCGCTCCTAATCCGAGCTCTTTCATGACTCCTGGACGAAAATTTTCTATTACCACGTCGAATTCTGGGACAAGTTTTAAAAAAAGTTTTCGTCCTTCTTCTTTCTTTAGATTGAGAGTCACCGAGCGCTTCCCACGATTCGCAGAAAGAAAGAAGTAACTGTCAGTCGTGTTTCCTCGTGAACGGAACTCTCTGTCCCCTGTACTCTCAATTTTTACGACATCGGCGCCGTAGTCGGAAAGGAGCATTGTTGCAAACGGTCCTGCCAAGTATCGGGTAAGGTCAAGGACACGGATGTCGCTAAGTGGAGCAGTATTATTCAATTAAGGGCCCATTTCTTTCGTCCAAAGGCCAATAGAAATATCGACTTTTAGTTCGTTTAATAAACTCGCCTTGTCTTCTTGGATTCTATCGCGCCTAATTCTTGCGTTGAAGTGCAGCATCGTTATCTCGAATAAATTCCAAAATCCTGTCTTTCATCCCCAGGATTTTTTCCCACTCATCCGCATAGAATGTCGCCGGAAACCGCCTTAGCCCGTAAAGCGAGACGGCGCCCTTGGCACTAACTTTGAGTTGAAGATCGCCACCTCTTTTTAGAGCTCTATTCTCCGCTCGCAATTTCTCTAGTTCTTGTTTCAATTCTTCTTCGTTTGCAGACAATCGGAATTCTCCCAATTTGAAAATGAATATATTAGAACGAGTCGGAAACTATGTTAGGGGCTCAAAGGAATCCTTTGTAGTATGAGCCGCTGACGTTTCTTTCTTCTTGAATTTTATAAGTGCTTAAATTATATACGAAAAAGATCAAAAATGTGTTTACTTCCTGGTCTGGAGCCTTTCTGTGTTTCTCCTTTGAGCGCTAGGCGAATCGTTTCCAGCAGAATGCGGTTAATTCGATAGGATAGGGGGTGTGGTTTCAATAGGTTTACTTCGGGGGTTCCGATGCTACTTCGAAAATTTTACGCAGATTGGATAAATCCTCTTCTTTTGCTGATGACAATAGGCTTGGTTGGGTCATCGCTCCCTGCCGGTTCTTCTACTGAGGCCTGGGTTGAGGATTTACGACCCATCGCGATTAAAGATTGGAATTACGAGAGAGCCGCGCATCTTTTGGAGAGAGCCGGCTTTGGAGGCTCACCAGAGGAGGTAAAAGCTTTGGAGGCAATGCCTCCCAGTCTCGCCGTTCGGCAATTTATTGACCTTCAGGATATAGACAATACTCACCTCAGGCCTTTCGAGGCCTCGGGAGTTCACGACCCAGGCTTAGAGCCATTCCCGCCCAGCAGGCCGGCAACCACGGAGTTGGCAGCGAAGAACGGGGGCGTTCTCGGTGTACTCAATAAGCCGAGTGGAAACCGAAGGCTTCAACCCTCTGTCGACAGATTCTTTTATTGGTTAAGAGCAAGTCGCTTGGAAACACACCGATTGGCCTATTGGTGGGCATACCGGATGTTAAATACCGACCGTCCACTTCAAGAAAAGCTCGCCCTGTTCTGGCATGGGCATTTTGCCGTTAATGAGATCAAAGTCCGGGATTACCGGAAGATGGAAAACCAATTAGCCATATTCCATAGTTTGGGGCTCGGGTCGTTCCGTGAACTTTTGATCAAGGTTTCTCAGGATCCTGCGATGCTTTCCTATTTGGATGCGGGAGTAAATGTTAAAGGCTCTCCAAACGAAAATTTTGCGCGAGAGATCATGGAACTTTTTACGATGGGAGTGGGGAATTACGAAGAAATTGACATTAGGGAGGGTGCCCGAGCCTTTACCGGATGGAATTATTCGGATTTAGAGTTTGAAATTAGACAAGATCAACATGACGAACTAGAAAAAGTTTTCCTGGGTCGTGCAGGGAATTTCGATGGGGTCGATGTCATCGACATTATTTTAGAACAGAAAATCACAGCTAAGTTCATTGCGGGTAAATTGTATCGTTTCTTTGTCCGAGATAATCCATCAGAAAAACTTAAAGAGAAACTCGCCCAAACACTTCGTTCAAATGACTATGATATTTCGAAATTCCTTACTGTGATATTTAACTCAAAAGATTTTTACAGTTCAGCATCAATTGGAACACAGATTAAGGCTCCCGTTCCTCTAGTTGTTTCGACTTACCGGAAAATGGGGCTTACGGAAATTCCAGGTGTTCCGGATTTCAATGATATTACGTCAGAGCTCGGTCAGCAGCTTTTTAGGCCACCTTCAGTTGCAGGATGGGCATATGGAGAAAGTTGGATTACGCCGGGGCTTCTTATTGCGCGAGGAAATTTTGCGTATGACGTAGTATTCCCTGACATTAACTTTATTCCCCACGATCGGTTTCCAAGGACAGAAAATATCAGAAAAGTCCACGAAAAAATCGCAGCGGGATTAGATGTGACCAGCGCGACGATTCCAGAATTAGATGAAAATGTGATGATGTCTGAAGCTAATCAAATGGCCGATCGCGATGAAGATTTTAATACACGCCTTGGTAGTTACCGAGGTTGGCAAATGGCAATTGCAAAAGTAAAGCCAATTCCTCGAAATATTCCTAGGCTAGACCTCAGGGCTATGATCGAGGAGGCACAGGCTGGTACTCTCGAGGAAATTGTGGACCATTTTGTTCTACGACTACTAAGCGTTCCCGTAGATTTAGAGTTTAGGTCGAGGCTGGTAAGATTTTTGGAAGGACAATTAGGCACCCGAGACGTGAAGAAGGCGTGGAGCTATCTAGACCGTCCGCTGAGAGAGCTTGTTCATCTGATTCTAAGTACTCCAGAGTATCAATTGGGTTGAGGACGTTTTAATGAGTCAAAATCAAAAAAAAATAAATTTTAGCCGTAGGGAATTCTCTCGTAATACAGCTTTGGGGCTGGGAGCAATATGTTCATGGCCTCTACTTGGCAACGTCTCTCTTGCTTCGGGAGTGTCGGATAAGATCTTTGTTGTACTAGAACTGTCGGGTGGTAATGACGGATTGAACACCGTGGTTCCTTATGGTGATGATGCTTACTATCGTCATCGTCCTAATTTAGGAATTTCCGAAGAGAATCTTTTAAAACTTGATGAATACTATGGACTTCATCAATCTATGAGAGGCGTCGAACGTCTTTATAAAGATGGAAAAGTTGCCATCGTTCACGGATGTGGCTACAAGGATCCTTCTTTTTCGCATTTCACTTCACTTTCGTATTGGCATACTGCTGCTCCGAATAGTGGTGAGGAATATGGATGGCTGGGGCGGCTGGCTGATAAAATGGACCCAGTGGGATCAGAGGGTTTTTTAATAAACATTGATAAGTCGCAGTCACTTGCCGTTCGTAGTCGCAGACATCTTCCTGTAGTTTTTGATGAACCATCGCGGTTTGTTCGAAAAGCGACATATGAGCAAACTGATGTGGCAGAGTTTTTGCCTTCATCGGAAGGACTGAAGAATCCAACACGGAGATTTTTAGTGGACGCGGCGCGTAGCGCAAGGAACTCTGCAGAACTCGTTAGGGATGCGTGGGAGTCCTACAGCACTCCAGTAGACTATGGATTGGTATCATTGGACCTTCCTAAGATAGCTTCTTTGATTGCAGCGGGAATGTCGAGTCGTTTGTATTACACGACGTTCAGAAACTTCGCATTTGATACTCATGTCCATCAGGCGAATCTTCATAGTCGATTATTAACTTATGCTTCTGATGCAATCTCGGGGTTTTATCAGGACTTAGTTAGATTAGGACGAGCAGAGGATGTGGTTCTATTAGTGTTCTCGGAATTCGGCAGACGTGTTCCCGAAAATACTAATCTGGGTACTGATCACGGTGCTGCGAATGCACTCTTCGTCATAGGAGAAAACGTAAAAGGAGGGCATTACGGGGACCGCCCAAGCCTTACTGAGTTAGATCCCGGAGACAATTTGATTTATACGACTGACTTCCGTCAGGTGTATGCCAGTATCATTGAAAACTGGTTTGATGTTGATCCAGTATCCATCTTGCATGACGAGTTTGCAACTTTGGACCTGTTCGGATCATGATGTCGGATTGGTCTCTTCGCGATAAAAATTGCATAGTTGGAGTTGGAACGACGGAATGGGGAGTTTTCCCTGAGACTGACTGTTACGAGATGGGACTACGAGCCTTACAGACAGCGGTTTCAGAATGCGGAATAAAGTGGTCAGAAATTGATGGACTAATTGTTAATCGAATCCCGTCTTACGAACGACTCGCTGAAATGGCAAATCTTAACTTGAGATATTGCATAA
Organism: uncultured Spirochaetales bacterium; assembly: GCA_964403555.1. Classification (GTDB taxonomy): domain Bacteria; phylum Myxococcota_A; class UBA9160; order UBA9160; family UBA6930; genus UBA6930. Next base: position 6,968 of record CAYOGP010000041.1, read on the forward strand.
CGACGCCCGGAGAAGGTCGTTATGCCGGGATTTCCTTGATGCTGGCCTGTCAGGCTATTGCTGCCGGGGACGCGGAAGTAGTTGCTCTTGTTTATGGTAATGATGGTAAGAGTGCAGGTGTTAAGTATGGCGGTGCTACCGGTCCCTGGGGACCTTGGCTTCCTTGGGGTTTTACGTCACCGGGTGCAATTCATGCGATGATGTTTAAAAGACATATGTATGAGTTTGGGACAAGCTCCGAAGATCTCGCACCAATCGCGATGACTTTTCGAGATCATGCTCTTCGTTGTCCTGGAGCGGTGATGAATAAGCCCATTACCTCCGAGGATTACTGGAACGCTCGTTTTATTTGCGAACCCTTAAGGCTTTATGACTATTGTCTTATAAATGATGGCGGAGTTGCATTGATTGTCACTTCCGCGGAACGAGCGCGTGATTTAATCAAGCCACCGACCTACATCAGTGGTTATGCCCGCAGCGACAACTTCGACGGTTCGGCATTTCCAAAGACTGATTATTGGTACCCTATTCTTCAAGAGGTAGCAGGTAAAGTCTATCAGCGGGCAAACATCGACCAAGATGCCGTTAGTGGACTCATGATTTACGACAACTTTACACCCACAGTGCTTTTCTCGCTCGAAGGTCTTGGCTTTTGCAAGCAAGGCGAAGGAGGGGAATTTGTTCGCGAAGGAAATCTTGCTCTGGATGGTGGGCGGTGGCCCACGAATACCACCGGAGGTCATCTGTCAGAAAGCTATATGCAAGGATGGGGCTTGCTAGTAGAGGCGGTGCGCCAATGCAGAAGAGAATGTGGCGATAGGCAAATTTCAGATTGTGAAGTAGTGCAATATGTGTGTGCTACCAACCTTTCAGTATCATTTTTGTTTCGGAGATAATTTTTTGACGGAATATAAGCCGGAACCACGAATTGATTCATGGAACAAAGAGTTTTGGGAAGCATGCCAAGAGCACAAGCTGACCGCTCAGCGTTGTAACCAAACGGGCCGTGTTTGGTTGCCTCCATCGCCCGTGTCGCCAGAGACTCACGACAATTCCTGGCATTGGATAGAACTTTCGGGACGGGGAGTCGTATGGTCATTTGTTATAATGCACCAGAAATATTTTGAGAGTTTCTCGGAAGATATTCCCTACAACGTCGCCCAGATTAAGTTGGAAGAGGGAGCGATGATAATTTCAAATATAGTTGGAGTAGGGAATGAAGATATAGAGATAGGCATGCCTGTTCATGTTTCTTGGGAGACTCGAGAAAATTTAACGATACCAATGTTTTCCCCAGACACTTCCTCTAGAGAATCACTCTGACTGCTCCGAAGTATAAAGGCCCGCTTGTTGTTAGCAGAAGAGATCGCAAAGCGACCCAGCGGACCGCTCGATCTGCAATGGATGAAATTTTTGATGGTTCCCGAATTCATGTGGCGACGGGTTCCGCACCACCGACGCACCTTCTGGAAGCATTATTTGATGTTCGTGATCGATTTACGCGAATTGACATTGTGCTTCCCTATACGCTTGAGCATTTACCTGTTTTCAAAGCACTCGGCGAACCGTTTTTTCTTTCAGCACTTCATCCCGCAGGGGCCGTTCGTTCTCTTGTGGAACACGAGGCTGTTGAGGTTTTACAATGCTCTGTGACGCAATGGGATCAGGTTATTTCAGAAGATGGTCCTCGGCCTATTGATTTTTCTTTTGTTCAAGTCTCTCCGCCAGGTCGTGAAGGTAAGGTTAGTCTTGGTGTAAATGGAGGAGAGACGGCCCAGGCTGTCAGAAGGGCACCCTTTCTAATAGCCCAGGTTAACCCCCAGATGCCTTACACATTTGGAGCTACAGAACTTAATTTGGATGAAATTGATATCTTAGTCGACGGGGAAGAAAAACTTATCGCTCAACCGGATATAATACCGAGTGAAATAGATTTGCGAATTGCTGATCACGCTGCAGGAGAGATTGAAAACGGTGCAATTATTCAATTCGGTATAGGAACACTTCCGAAAGCGATTCTTGACCGTCTGCATGACCACAAGGATCTTGGTGTGCACGGCGGTATGGTTAGTGATCCAGTAATTGACTTGATGGAGTCAGGAACAGTTAACGGTAGTACTAATCGCTTGGATCCAGGTCTGGTCGTTGCAGCCGGAGGATTGGGCAGTCTCGAACTGTTTGAGTGGATGCATCGGAATGAAAAACTACTAATGGCGCCCGCTTCCTATTCTCATCATCCTTCTGTTCTAGGCTCCCATGAGAAATTTACTGCAATCAACTCCGCAATAGAGGTTGGGCTAGATGGTTCCACAAATTCCGAATGGGTTGCAGGGGAAATAGTTTCGGGCCCTGGAGGACAGCCGGATTTCGCGATGGGAGCAAACTATTCCAAAGGTGGAAGAAGTATTATCGCAATTCCTTCTACGACAAAGGGTGGAAAAATTTCTCGAATTGTTCGAGAGTTGCAGGCAGGCATGCCATCGACGTTACCACGTTATTTGGCAGATGTAGTCGTGACAGAGAACGGCGTTGCGCATCTTAAAAACCGACCTTTACCAGAGCGGGCTAAATCTTTAAGGAATATAGCTGACCCAACATTTCAACAATTGCTTAGATAGGAGGAAGAGTGAGCTTCACGACACGTCCCACTTTACGAGGCTCAGGAGGCGCAGTGAGCGCGGGGCATTACCTCGCATCCACGATCGGAGCAGAGATCTTATGGGAAGGGGGAAATGCAGCCGATGCTGCATGTGCGATGGGTTTGGCGCTTCAGGTGTTAGAGCCACACATGAATGGGCCTGCAGGTGAAGTGCCGATAATTTTCTTTGATGCCAAGACCTCGAAATATCACGTAATTTGCGGCCAAGGTGTGTCACCTGCATCTGCCTCGGTTGATAAATTTGTTTCCTTGGGCCTTGATCGAATTCCAGGTAGTGGCCTGCTGGGTGCAACTGTACCGGGTGCTTTTGGCGCTTGGTGTGAACTCCTTGAGAGGTTCGGTACAACGACTTTTGAAAGAATTGCTACACCAGCTCTTCGTTTAGCACGAGAAGGGTTCCCTAATTATGGATTCCTACGAGATACTCTGCTTCTCTTGTCGAACAAGTTTAAGAAATTCTGGCCTAGTAGTGCCGAAGTGTACTTACCTGTTTCCGATATTGGAGACAAAGTTCAAAATCTCAAATGGGCGGACACACTTGAATCATTAATTCTTATTTCTAAAAGCCCTGGTAAAAGTCGTGATCAGGGAATCCGAAAAGCAAGGGATTCATTTTATTGTGGAAAAATTGCTGAAGAAATAGAGAGCTTTGTGAAAATTCCCGCGTGTGACGATTTTGGGAATTTAAACCGTGGTCTCCTTTCCGCTTCTGATATGTCCCGACATAAGACACCGGTTGAACCGTCAGTTAGTTTGGTTTATAGAAACTCTACAGTTCACAAATGTTCATTTTGGAGCCAAGGCCCGGTCTTTCTTCAACAGTTGCAGCTTCTAGCCGGCTTCGATTTGAGTTCTATGGGTTCAGGCACTCCAGAAACTCTGCATACAATAGTTGAGGCAGCCAAATTGGCGTTTGCTGATAGAGAAGCTTGTTACGGCGACCCTCAATTCTCACAAATTCCTGAGAAGCTACTGCTTTCAGAGGAATATGCGGAAAAAAGACGAATCCT
>CAYOGP010000041.1:10646-10935 GCA_964403555.1 uncultured Spirochaetales bacterium
CTTCTGAATAATGGCGAAGCTTCTTTCGAGCAACGGCCAGGTGTAGGTCGGTTGCCTGCCGGGTGGCCTTGGATCGAGGAAGGAGAGACTGTTCCGGCCGAACCACAGGCCTTTGCTGCGTCAAAGGGGCGGGGTGACACGACTCATTTAGACGCGGTTGATACGCAAGGCAACATGGTTTCAGCGACGCCCAGCGGTGCATGGATAATGAGTTCCCCTGTAATTCCAAGTCTAGGATTTCCACTGGGCACAAGAGCCCAAATGTTTAGTCTTGATCCCGATCACCCGA
>CAYOGP010000042.1:0-10879 GCA_964403555.1 uncultured Spirochaetales bacterium
TGTCCAAAAGGGGAACCCTGTCAGTTAGGGCGATCGATGCCAGCAGAACAGTCACCGAAGCATCGAAGCAGCACGAAACTAGTCCCCTAGCCACTGTTGCGCTCGGTCGCGCGCTTATGGCAGCCCTCCTGCTTGCTGGTCGGAGCAAAACTCAAGAAAGCATACAGCTATCTTTTGAAGGAGTTGGCTCTCTAAAAAGAATCTCCGCGATTGCTGATGATTTAGGAAATACCCGAGGCTTCGTTTCAAATCCAAGAGTGGGACTCGACGATCCATCCCTAGGGCTCAGTGTCGGAAAGGCTATAGGTGGAGGTACTCTTTCTGTAATCCGCCTTCGGCCCAATTGGAAAGAGCCTTACACTGGCATAGTAGTTCTCGAGTCTGGAGAAATTGCAGAGGACATCGCCCGCTACCTTTTAGAGAGCGAACAAATTCCTTCAGTAATTGCCCTTGGAGTACATTTGCACCGCAATGGGGAAGTTGCTTCTGCAGCAGGGTTCCTAGCCCAAGCATTGCCAGGTTTTGAAGACGATGAGATCCAAACGCTCGAAGCAAACGCCTCACAAATGCATAACCCCTCACAGCTATCTAAACAGGGAATGAGCCCATACGAGATGTGCAAGCGACTGCTCCGAGGATTAAATCATCGGGACTTTAACCATAAGAAGGTTCAATTTCACTGCGACTGCAGCTTAGAGCGCGCTAAAATGGGAGCATCATTGCTTCCCAAAAGCGAACTTATTGAAATGGTAGAAATCGGTGAGAATATCGAGATCAGATGCGAATTTTGTACGAGCACATTCTCAATTGACCCTAGAGAAATAATCCGGAGAAAAAGGATCGGCTGATGTTTCTACAATCATTTTGCAAGAAATATTCAAGATGGAAAACTTAGTTCCTTTAGTTATCGGTTTTGTCTTCCTTTTTGCAGCCATAGGCGGCTTCATTCTTATCGCGCGTGGTGCTTTGGACAGGAACTTCAAAAATGCAAGGGATGAGTCCAGAAAAGATCGTACGGAGTTGATCGATAGTTTCACCAAACTCGGGACAGTTCAACAAGAAAAGCTCAATGAAGTAAATGCAGGTTTAGAAAGCCTCCGGACTATTGTTCGATCCGAGCTCGAAACTATCCGAACAAGTAACGAGATCAAGCTCGAAGCAATTCGGAAAACTGTCGATGAGGAGCTTCAGAGCACTCTTGAAAAACGATTGGGAGAAAGCTTTAAATTAGTCAGCTCACGTCTCGAAGCGGTCCAAGCAGGGCTCGGAGAAATGAGGACACTAGCTACGGGAGTAGGTGATCTCAAAAAAGTATTAACTAACGTCAAAGCTCGTGGGACGTGGGGTGAAGTACAACTGGAGTCGCTGCTTGAACAAATCCTCACTCCAGATCAGTACGATCGCAATGTGAAGACTAATGACCGTACTGGAGAGATGGTCGAGTTCGCCGTGAAATTACCCGGACAAAACAATAACCTCGAGGAGCCTGTTTGGTTACCTATCGACGCAAAATTCCCACAGGAAGACTATCTGCGACTTATGGAAAGCTCGGACGCCGGCGACACCAAGGCTGTAGAACAATCGAGAGAGTCTTTAGTTAGAAGTATTAAAAGTTCTGCAAAAGACATCCAAAAAAAATACCTCAATCCACCAGCAACCACTGATTTTGCGATTCTCTTTCTTCCTACCGAAGGGCTCTATGCCGAAGTCCTAAGGACTCCTGGATTAATTGAAGAACTCCAGAATCAACAACGGATAGTAATTTCGGGACCTACTACTCTTGCTGCTACTCTCTCAAGTTTACGAATGGGATTTAGGACCCTCGCGATCGAAAAGAGATCTAGTGAAGTATGGAAAGTTCTCTCCGCTGTCAAAACAGAATTCAGTAAATTTGGAGAAGCGCTCGGAAAAGTCAGGAGACAACTCGACACAGCGTCAAATTCTCTGGAAGACCTTACTATTACAAGGACAAGAGCTATGGAACGTAGGCTTAAATCTGTCGAAACCTTACCGGAAGCGGAAAGCGAGAAACTCTTGGACTTACAGGGAGAGCCCAATGACGACTAAGCGTGCGAGCTCATATGGTTCCGTTCAAATTTCATATTCCGTTTTCTAAGAAGTTCCTCAGCATCGAACCCTAAGTCTCTTGAGAGAGCAACGATAGAAAATAGTAACTCTCCAATCGCTTCCTCTTGAGACTGCTTAGAATTGGTATTTTTCAGGTTTTCCCAAGCCCGATCACATAAAGCTTTCGGATCTTCCGAAAAATGAAGCCGTTTCTGGAGCTTGGAGGTTCTTGATAACGCCGGCTGTGCAATAGGAATATCACTAAGCTCGGAAACCGCCGAATCTTTGAGACCTGCACGATTCGCGCGCTCCTCTTTTTTAAGTTGCTCCCATAGTTGAGCTTGATCTACAGATGTTTGGCTTACAACTGAGTTCAAAAATACATGAGGATGTCTCCGGATCAATTTGGCGAACAGGTGCTCGGAAATCATATCGAAATCAAAAAGACCTGATTCACGTGCAATCTCAGCGTGAAAAATTATTTGCAAAAGCAAATCACCTAACTCTTCTTTGAGTGCTTCGTAGTCGGCTTGCTTAATCGCATGGTCAACTTCGTACGCTTCTTCAATTGTGTAAGAAGAAAGAGTCTCAAATGTCTGTTCGACATCCCATGGGCAACCGTCATGTCGATCTCGAAGTATCGTCATCAACGTTTTTAGACGTTCTATTGGAGTTCCATCGATTGGTATAGCTATCATAACGTTCCCCTCAAGACCTTACCGGTATGACTGCGTGAACTCTTTGCTAATTCTTCTGGAGTTCCAGTTGATATAATCTCGCCTCCCTCAGCACCGCCCTCTGGACCGATATCGATCACGTGATCTGAGCAGCGGATCACATCTAGATTATGCTCGATCACAATAACGGTATTCCCTTCGTCAACTAGTCTATTTAATACTGTCAATAATTTTTTAAGATCATCGAAGTGTAAACCTGTAGTAGGTTCATCTAATATATATAGAGTCTTTCCTGTAGATCTCTTGGAAAGCTCTCTGGCCAACTTGATTCTTTGTGCTTCACCTCCTGATAAGGTGGGCGAGGTCTGTCCAAGCTTAATATAATCCAAGCCAACATCTCGAAGTGTCTGTAGGCCTTCCGCAATTCTAGATTGATTTTCGAAGACCGCAAAAGCCTCACTAACAGACAAGTTGAGAACTTCAGAAATATTTAAGCCCTTCCAGCGAACCCGGAGGGTTGCTTCATTAAACCGAAAGCCTTGGCAGACTTCACACTTGACAAATACATCAGAAAGAAAGTGCATTTCAATACGGCGCACACCATCCCCCTGACATGCCTCGCATCTCCCCCCTTTGACATTAAATGAAAACCTTCCCGGAGAAAACCCATACATTCGTGCTTCCGAAGTTTGTGCGAAAACTCGACGGATTTCGTCAAAGATTTTCGTGTAGGTGGCAGGATTACTTCTGGAAGTACGACCTATCGGCTTTTGATCAATATCTATTACTTTATCAATCTCTCGAATTCCATGGATTCTACGATGAGCTCCGGGGATTTCCCCACTGCCGTTTAAATATCGGCGAACGGCGGGGAAAAGAACGCCATTTATAAGGGAACTTTTCCCCGCTCCTGACACGCCGGTCACTGCAATCATCGTTTCAAGAGGAAATGAAACGGTAACGTTTTTAAGATTATTATGTTTTGCACCAGATACTTTTAAAGTTTTACCTGATCCGGATCTCCGCGTACTTGGAGTTTCGATAACTTTTCGACCAGAAAGATATTGACCCGTAATTGAACGTCGCGAACGCTTTATAGCCTTTGGCGTTCCCGAGAAAGTGATCTCGCCTCCCTCAGTTCCTGCCCCAGGGCCGAAGTCCACAATGTAATCGGACGTTTCTATTGTTTCGGCATCGTGCTCAACAACAATCACAGTATTTCCAAAATCTCGTAGCCTACGGAGAGTAGAGAGCAACCTTTTGTTATCGCGTTGATGCAGACCTATGGAAGGTTCGTCCAAGATATAAAGAACTCCCGTTAATTCGCTGCCTATTTGACTAGCTAATCGAATCCTTTGACTTTCGCCTCCCGACAGAGAAGGTCCCGGCCTATCCAAGGTTAGGTAACCAAGTCCTACAGACAAAAGAAACGTGAGTCGACTATCTATTTCTTTTACGAGATCTCGTGCGATTGCACGATCCGCGGTAGATAATTTCAATGTCTTTAAAAATGTTTGTACCTCTAAAATAGTTTTCCCACAGAGGAGATGGATCGGGAGTTTGGAAATTAAAACTGCCCTAGATTCTTCTCGAAGCCTCTGACCGCCACAGGACTTGCACGATTTTTCCGATAAATACTTGGAGTAATAGCGACGTAACCATTCTGATTTGGTACGCCTGAATCGACGATACAAATCATTTAGCACTCCCTCAAAAGACCGTTCTAACTCTAGTGAGCCTTTTTTTAATTTCATCACTGTTTGTAGTTTTTGATCACCCGATCCGTACAACATTAATTTGCGATGATTTAACGGAAGAACTTTCCAAGGAATATCAAAATCAATACCAAATTCTTGTGAGACTTTGGTTAATAAGCTGCCTGTCCAACCTGTCTCTTTCCCAACTGATTTAGTCCAAGGCTCAATTGCTCCTTCCCGTATAGTCTTGCTAGGGTCCGGTATAACGAGGTCTGGGTCGACCTCCATCGTGGTACCAAGGCCATTACAATCTTCACACATACCGATCGGAGAATTAAAGGAAAAACTCTGGGGTGTTAGTTCCGGAAACCCCGAATCACAGCGCTGACAGAAGAGGTCTTCTGAGAATATTTTGTCAGCTCCACTCTCAAAGGCACAGTACAAAACTCCCCTGCCCTTACGTAGAGCGACTTCTACAGAATCGGTCAGACGCGCGAGGAAAGTCTTATTGACTTTTTTAGGAATAATTAATCTATCTATAACTACATCAACGGTGTTCTTGCGTCGCTTATCCAATGATAGATTCTCTTCTACTTGAATAATATCTCCGTTTATTCGCAATCGCGTAAAACCTTCTTTTTGTATTTCAGTAATGAGTTCGCGGTGCTCACCCTTTCTAGCCTCGAACAAACGAGACAGAAGAGTTAGTCTTGTTTCTCCAGTCAATGAAGCAATACGGCTTGAAATCTGAGCGGCGGACAGTTGTTCGACTTCCTGACTACAGCTTGGGCAAACTTGTTTTCCAATTCGAGCGTATAACACTCTTAGGTAATCGTATATTTCTGTAATGGTCCCCACGGTTGACCTAGGGTTATTACTAGCTGATTTCTGTTCGATGCTAATAGTTGGAGAAAGACCACGTATTCGGTCGTATTGCGGCTTATCGAGTTGTCCTAAGAACTGCCGAGCGTACGCGGATAGGCTCTCGACGTAACGGCGTTGCCCTTCAGCGTAAATTGTGTCGAAAGCTAATGAAGACTTACCTGAACCAGAGGGACCCGTAAAAATAACTAGTTTCTTTTTTGGAATCCTGACATCGACGCCCTTGAGATTATGCTCCGCAGCTCCATCAATCTCAATGTAATCACTTTCCCGGGCCATTGTTGGAACCTTAATAGAGGTTAGAAGATGATTGTGACCTGAAGATCCAGACCGGCAAGTGCGGAAAGAGTCTTAAAATAGGCTAGCATTGCTCCAGTTTAAAAAATTTCCAACAGGAAGATAATTTGTATCAAGACATACTCTACGAAGCAAACGACCCTTTAGCGACTATCACGCTCAACCGACCAGATCGGCTAAACGCGTACACCCCCCGCATGGGAGACGAAATTAAGCACGCCATCGAAAGGGCAGAGAGAGATCCTGATATCGTTACGATCATTATTACCGGCGCTGGTCGTGGCTTCTGCGCAGGAGCGGACCTCGGAGTACTTAAAAAGGCTACCGAGGGCAACGGTTTCTTCAAAGGTGAAAAGCTCGAATCCGACCCCGGAGACTCTACTATGGAGGGGTTCAGAGCTCCTTTAGCGTACATGCATTCTGTCCAAAAGCCGATCATTGCGGTGATTAACGGTCCCATTGCTGGGATCGGACTCGCACTTGCTCTCTTCTGCGATGTGCGCTTCGCATCGGATAAGTCTGTCTTTACAACAGCCTTTGCTCAGAGGGGATTAATTGCAGAGTGGGGATTAGCATGGACTCTGCCACGCTTAGTGGGCCAAGCGACAGCTATCGACCTTATTCTATCAGCACGAAAGGTATTACCCGAAGAAGCAGCTGCAATTGGACTCGTAAACCGAGTTCTTCCAGCAGACGAGCTCGAGAACTTTTCCCGGTCCTACGCACTAGATCTCAGCAATAACTGCTCACCTACCTCTCTAAAAATCATGAAGAGGCAAATTTATATGGGATTACACCAACAACTTGATGAAGCTATGGGCGACGCCTTTCGACTAATGAACGAAAGTATGACCAGGCCTGATTTCAAAGAAGGTGTCAATTCCTTCCTCGAAAAAAGACCTCCGAAATTCCCTCGAGTCGGCGAGGCGGACTAGGACTCCGAGCCAAAGGCTTTCCTAAACTCTTCCGAATGAGATGCGATTCCACCCATATCACCATCCGTCTCGGAAGAATCCCCGAGAAAAGCAATTCGCGAGTAACCTCGGAACTGCGTCTTAACCATATGGAGAGCTAGCTCACTCTTTTCGCCTATACGCTTCACCCATCGTTCGATTTCCTCATCGAGATGTTCCTCGGAAACTACACAATTTATTGCACCTGCTTCAAGAGCTTCCTGAGTGGATATTTTGTTGCACATTACAATCCACTCCTTGGCCTTGAGTGGACCAACTTCGTAGATGAGACGAGGGGTAGCTCCCCAGTTCAAAGGCACACCTAAATCAACTTCTGGTATGTGAAATTGCGTTTCTCTCGCCACAATTCGAAAGTCACATGCCAACGCCAAACAAAATCCCCCACCAATTGCATGCCCTTGAACCCGAGCAATTGTTATAGCCTCAAGGTCTGTAATCGCCTGCATTGCCCTTCGACCTATTTGAGAAGCGTAGCGTTTTGCTCTTCCACTCTTAGCATCTCTATATCGAGAGGGTCCTTCACGTCTATCAGCGCCCGATGAAAACGCACGCCCTCTCCCACCTAGTACGACCACTCGAACCTCCAAATCACTTTGGAGAGCATGAAAGACGTCACCAATTTCGTCTAAGATGTTGTCATTCAAAGCATTAAGACACTCCGGACGATTCATCCACACATTTACTACCGCTCCTGTTCGCTCCACATCGATAAACTGATATGACATCAAGTTCCCCTTCTAAATTTATTGGATCATAAAATTTTACGAATATCTTCCTCACTCCTGATAAAGAAAAATTTGAGTAATCTCTGAGGGAGCTCCCAGTCGAATTGCTGGCCCCCAATAACCGGTCCCTCTACTAACATAAAGAGTGGATTCTTTTTTCCTATAAAGGCCCGAAACATAAGGTGTAGTCGCTCGCACAGCCATATGAAATGGCCACACTTGTCCACCATGTGTGTGCCCCGATAGTTGCAAATCAATCCCCAGAGCCGCGCTTTCTTCAAATACGACAGGGTTATGAGACAGCAACACCATAGGAGTCTTCCTTGACCACCCCTCAATCGCTGCACCGAGGTCACAAGTTGAGCCTTTCCTCCAATCTCCCCGATAATCGTCCACTCCGGCTAAACAAAAAAGTTCGCTCCCTGGCTCAACTCGAGCGTTTCGCAAGACTGTAATTCCAAGAGTCGAAAGATAATCGCACCATTCATCAGCTCCTGAATAATGGTCATGGTTGCCTGTGACAAAGAACGTCCCGTATTTAGACTTAAAATTGCCGAGAGGACGTGCCAACTCAGCCAGTTCCTCCAAAGGCCCATCGACCATATCACCCGTCAGTGCAATAAGATCAGCGTTTAAAGAATTCACTTTCCTTATTAATTCGTTAGGTAAGCGTTTTCGAGTTCTATTGGAAAGATGTAAATCAGAGATTTGAACAATAGAAAACCCATTGTGTTCAGATGGCCAGCGTGGCAATCGAATCTTCACCGCTCGAACCCGTGCCATCATCCGAGCTTGCATTAATCCGTAACCAAACAATAGAACGAAGATAACTATTGCAGCTGTGGTACGGTGGGACAAAATATCCTCCGTGAGGAGATCAAACTGACGTGCCAAAGCCGAGATCGCGTCCACTAAACATAAACTCGTCACCAGAACAAAAGATGCGCCAAGCCAAAAATATGCAGTTGCCCTTAAAAAATAAACTTTCGCGTTGAGCCCACGTGGAACAAAAGGCTGTATCAAGACGGTGCTCGCCAGGATTATCAAAAAGCCGGTCGCCAGTACTTGGCCCAAGCTCGATACAAAAACTTGAGATATTAGACGTACGTAGATGTAGGCGTGCCCCAAAATAACTATGGAGCTGAAAATGATCAGAAATGTCCAAAGGTTACGATTTCTGCGATTCAATGGTCACTTTCTCTATCAATTTAAAAAAATTAAGACGAATTCATCGGCTTGGAGCAAGTTTAGCGGTAAGTTGCCCCGGTCATGCAAACCGACCTCCTTCTAGCTGCAAAAATTGCAGAGGCAGCCGCGAATGCCGCACGCCCTGAGATTTTATCTCGGTTCCGAAATGTGACGTCGCAAAGCAAGGACGATGGTTCCCCTGTGACCGAAGCCGACATTGCTGCGGAAAAAACAATCCGGAGCATTCTCACAGAAGCCTTCCCCGACATTCCCATTAAGGGCGAAGAGCTCGGAGGAGACACCACGGGAAGTCGTTACTGGATCGTCGACCCTATCGATGGAACTTTGTCATTTACACGTGGAATCCCTCTCTTTGGTACCCTAATCGCTCTAGTTGAAGAAGGGGAAACTCAAATCGGTCTCATCGACCTGCCTGCGCTTGATGAGCGACTTCTTGCTACCCGAGGCGGGGGCACCACAATGAACGGCAGCCCTGTCCGAGTGTCGCAAGAGAAACAACTGGAAAATGCGATTATTTCATGTAGCGACAACTACTGCTTCGACCTTTGGCAGGCACGCCCCATGCTAAATCGATTGGTTGAGTCCGCTCCTAAGCTTCGTGCTTACACGGATGCTTTTGGCCATACTCAAACGATCTGCGGCAGAATTGACGCTATGGTCGACTTCGCCCTAAAAGACTGGGATATCGCACCCACCCGACTTCTTGTTGAGGAAGCCGGTGGACGATGCCATCAAATAGATAGATCCGATCGTTACGACTATGGATTTGGCCTTATCTTCGGGAGCCCGCCTTTGGTGGAGATACTAGTCGATTGGTTCCAAGAGCTTCGGATCTAGAAGTGTTTTCACCCTCCGGAATCAGAGAAACAACGAATTTTCGACCGATCAACTCGCATAACTTTATGGAATCTCGCTATCTTGGCATGTCCTAGGTTTGGGTTAGCCCGAACCAGATGAAAGAAAAACTATTCCAGAAATTCCGAAACCTCGATTGAGTTTTCCGCTCATCTACTCCCGTACGGATTTCTAGAAACGACGAAAGGATGGCCAAAATAGTGGAGTCAGTCACCGATCTCTCGTTGGACGAACTCGGAAGCCTAGTTACCAGCTCCAATGATCTGATTGCCAGAGTGTTGGAAAAAACCCGTACACTAACAGGAGGGCCGGAGGGAATTGACCAGCACCAAGTCGTGGTAGAAAGAGCGGCCTATGCTGCCACTGAAGCTCGGGCAGCGAGCGAACTTCTCTCCATAGCAGCTCTCGACTCTAGATCGAAGAAGGTAGCAACCGCTGGAATTGGCGAAGTCGTAACTCGGATGCGACACCGAATCGACGCGATACTTCCAAATATAGGCTTGGACGAAGACGACTTAGAAGACACCTTCAGTGCTTCTAAAAGAGCAATTCTGCGCCGAGCGTCCAGTGAAGATCTGGTCAGATCTGTTGGAGCTGAGACAATACAGGCTGGAGGGAGCATCCCATGGCCTCTCGATGACATGATGGTCCAGATTAGAGACTCCGTACGAGAATTTGCTGAAGCTGAAATCGCACCCGAGGCCGAGCGAATACACAGAAACGACGACATCATTCCAGAGAAATTTATCCAATCCATGAGTGAACTAGGTTATTTCGGAATGAGCATCCCCGAAAAATTTGGCGGACACGATATGGGCATGCTGGCAATGATCCTAATTACAGAAGAGCTCTCCCGGGCATCTCTAGCCGCTGCCGGGTCCTTAATTACCCGACCCGAAATTTTAAGTAAGGCTTTAATTAAAGGTGGCACGGAAAATCAACAGTCCCACTGGTTGCCACAAATTGCGGCCGGACAGCTCATGGTTGCGATCTCGGTTACCGAGCCAGATGTAGGGAGCGATGTGGCCTCTCTTAAGTGTCGAGCTACAAAGGCTGTGGTCGAGGGTGAAGCAGGTTACCTCATAAACGGGCCTAAAGCGTGGTGTACATTCGCAGGGCGAGCGGATATTATTGCACTCCTAGCAAGGACAAACCCTGATCCGAAATTAAAAGCTAAAGGACTCTCCTTATTTATCATCCCCAAGGACCGTTTCACCGGGCATAGTTTTGAAATGAACCAAGCATCCGGCGGTCGTATCATTGGAAAGGCCGATGCGACCCCCGGCTACCGTGGCATGCATTCATTTACATTAAACTTCGAAAATTATTTCGTACCGGCGAACCACCTTGTCGGTGAAGAGGAAGGAGTCGGAAAGGGCTTCTATCTTCAAATGGCAGGATTTGCTGCGGGACGTCTACAAACGGGCGGCCGCGCGACAGGTCTCAGCCAAGCAGCGTTGGAAAAGACAGTTGAATACGTTGTCGATCGAAGCCAG
>CAYOGP010000043.1:0-10733 GCA_964403555.1 uncultured Spirochaetales bacterium
TTTATTACTTACATCTTTACCTTGTGTCGAGAGAGTACTTCGCAATGCGAGGAAGAGATGGAAGAGGTCCTCTCATTTAGAGACAACGAAGCCGCGCAAGGAATAGTCGAAGGACTTTCGGGACAGACGATTGGAACCTTCGCGCAGAATTTCCGCGAAGGTGCAACTGTTGACGAGATACTTGAAGGAGTTGTCGTTGGGGTCGGCAGCGCAAAGCACATCGGTACCCCGAAACAAGTGGCTGATCAACTCGCCGTTCTACAAGAGGTCGGATTTGATGCCGTCACAACTGCATTCCGTCATTGCGAAGAAGAATTGATCCAATATGGTGAAAACGTTGTACCGTTACTCGAAAACATGGGTGTGCGGAGAAAACGATAGCTAAGCATCTAACGAGAACATGAAGGAGAGCTCATGGAAAAGAAAATTCAAGTAAAAATCCAACCCCTAGAAGCAAAGGCTTTTGAACCTTATGGATCCGTGGTCGAAGACGACACACTCGGTTATCCAGCAACCGAACTGGGCCGTGTAGGACTTGAACGGCTACGCGTAAAGTATCGTCCGGGCGCAGACTTAGTTGATCAATTAGCCATTCATTTCACTTACAATCAAACATTCATTCCCGTACGCGGTTCGATGGTGCTTATCGTTGCTCCGCCGCCGACGAACCGGGAAGAAGGCGAAAAGAATGGCCCGGATGCCTATGAACTCAACTATGACCAAGTTGGGGCCTTCTCAATGGCCCCAGGTCAAATAGCTTTTATAGAGCAAGGCACCTGGCACAACATTATGACGCTCGAACCCGTATGCCAATTCGTAAACGTAACGCGCAAAAACGAAGGCGAAGGCATAAGCCCGGCGGAGGAGTTGGAAGGAAAGATTGAAGCGGCGAATGCGGTGCGTGACTACGTGGAATTCGTCGATGTGCGCAAGCGCGACAACTGCGTAATTCAACTGAGCATTTAACCGAAAACACAGGAACTTTTATGACCTCTTCTTTAATTTCTGCAGATTCACACATGTGTGAGCCTCCCGACTTGTGGACCTCCCGAATGGACAGTCGTTATCGGGAACGAGCACCACGGATCCGGAGAAATCCCAATGGACTCACGGGCTCTTTCTTCACTTGCGAGGACCTTCCTCCCTTCAGAGTTTCGGGAGCCTTCGCTGCTGGGAAAACATTCGATAAAGCCTTTATGGAAGCAGGAATGGACGATGCTCTTCCAGGCGGATTTGACCCTTCAGCCCGCATCAAGGATATGGACGAGGATGGAATAGTCGCCGAAGTCCTCTACACCACGTGCGGATTTGTGCTCTTTTGGATCGAAGATGGAGAGTTCCAAAACGCATGTTTTCGCGCCTATAACGATTGGCTCGCGGATTTCGTCAGTCACGACCCCAAGCGATTTTACGGCTTGGGTCTAATTTCCTTAATCGACTTGGACCAAGCCGAGAAAGAACTGGCTCGGTGTCGTGATATTGGATTATCCGGAGGAATGATTTGGGCCAAACCCCCCGACGACAAGCCCTATAGCTCGCCCGAGTACGACCGGTTTTGGGCGGCTGCTCAAGACTTAAACATGCCTCTATCGCTTCACACCCTTACGGGGAAGGGAAAAGAAAGCCAACAAGATGAGAAAGCAGGCGTTGCTGAATTATACACTCGCATGGTTTTAAGACCGGGCGAGATACAACACTCTTTTCTTACCTTGGTCTTCGGAGGGGTTCTCGAGCGATTCCCTAACTTGAAGGTTGTTTCTGCTGAGGGCGACATAGCATGGATTCCCCACGTTCTTGAACGTGCAGACAAATACGGACGGCGTTTTGCAAAGGCTTACGACGCAGGCAAGTTATCGCTAACTCCTACGGAATACTTCCAACGCCAATTCTACGGATGTTTTATCGACGATCCTTTAGGCCTCGATATTTATCACTACTCTGGACTCGCGGATACTCTGATGTGGTCGACCGATTACCCCCATCAAGCTTCTACGTTTCCAAACTCCAGAAAATTTGTTGACGAAAAGTTCGCCAAAGTTCCGGAAACCGACCGGGTAAAAATCGTTCACGACAATGCAGCGCGGCTTTACGGTATAACCCTCTGAAGCCACGGTTGTTGACTTCAAGTTCTACCAGGTAGAAAACTTCCTAAAATCAGGTTTTCGTTTTTCGTTAAGTGCCTGAACCCCTTCCTGGGACTCCTTGCTTTCGTAGTAGAGCCGGAGCGCCTGCATACCCAGACCGCCAATACCGCGAATGCTATCGGTGTCGGCATTGAAGCTCTTCTTGGCAATTGCAATTGCGGTGGGACTCCGCTCGACAAGCTCATCACACCACTCCTTCACCTTACTGTCGAAATCGGCATCAGCGAACACAGCATTCACTAAACCCATTTCGAGAGCCTCCTGGGCCGTGTAGCGCTTACACATGTACCAAAATTCGCGGGCTTTTTTTTCTCCAATACACCTGGCTAAAAGTGCCGTCCCAAACCCTGGATCCACAGAACCCATCTTGGGACCCACCTGACCAAATATGGCATTGTCGGAGGCAAGGGTCATATCGCATAAAGTCGCCAAGACATTCCCACCACCGATCGCATAACCACGAACTTTTGCAATTACCGGCTTTGGGACGTCGCGAATCACACTGTGGAGTTCTTCAACTGGCATACCGACGGATCCCCGGGCATCTTTGTCGCCGTACTGTCCATCGTGGTCACTCTGATCTCCACCAGTGCAAAATGCTCGTTCTCCCGCTCCGGTTAGGACAATGGCACCAATATCGGCTTTCCAGCCAGCCGTGAGAAAACCATCGATAAGCTCAACCACGGTCTTGGGCCGAAAAGCGTTATAGACCTCCGGTCGATTAATAGTTAGCGTGGCTGTTCCATCTCGTTCTTCATAAAGAATATCTTCGTAGGTCATTTTTTCTCCTTCTCGCTTAGGGCCTTGCCTGATCAGTCTTCCTAGCACAGTCAAGAAATTTGTGTTTAATGCAAACAAGATCGCTGGAGAGGTTGCATAAATCTTCAAGCTGTCTTCAAATGGGGATTCAACCTGTTTCCTAAAGGAGTGTCCAGTGGACGAAATTGGCGTTGGAGTTTTTCAAGTATCAACAAGTCTTCCCAGCGGGGATCCGGCGGTAATCGCAAAGCATGCGGAGGACCTTGGATTCGAATCCTACTGGGCACCGGAACACACTGTAATTCCAGTAGGTTCCGCTGATGTATACCCAGGTAAGCAAGATGAGGAGCCCCCACCGGCCTATCTCTTCAATATGCCGGATCCCTTGATCGCTCTGACCCGAGCTTCTGCCACAACTCAACGAATCCGTCTGGGAACAGGGGTCAGTCTCATTCCCGAACGCAATCCTCTCCTAACGGCTAAAGAAGTAGCCTCTCTCGATCACTATTCCGGTGGTCGTTTCGTGTTTGGAATCGGAGCAGGCTGGAATGAGCCCGAATGCCGGGTGATGGGTGGCGACTTCGAGCACCGTTGGACGCAGGTAGAGGATGCCATGTTAGCTATGAAGGAGCTTTGGACAAAGGACGAGGCGGCATACGAAGGGAAGTACTTTTCCTTTCCTCCCGTTATTTGCAAACCGCAACCAGCCAGCAAACCGCATCCTCCAATTCTATTAGGAAGCATAGGCTCGCCATTTGTCCTTAATCGTGTAGTTCGATGGGGAGATGGGTGGGTCCCCTTTAGCATGGATCCAAAGGAAATCGCCGATGGTAGGGGAAAGTTAAACGAGCTAGCCAAGAAAGCGGGTAGAAACCCCTCGGATATAGAAATTGTGTCGTTCTCTCCAACGGGATTCTACCGAAAGGCTTCAGATGTAGCCGAACTCGCAAAAGCCGGAGCGGACACACTTGTAATTTGGCTAGACGGCCAGGATGAAAAGGAACTTCTTAGCGAACTCGATGAGCTTGCTAGTGAACTTCTTTAGCTAGAAAGGAAAACAAAACGAATGGCAACCTACACGTTGCTTCATTTTACTGAAGGCATGAATTCTGCTGGTGTAGTTGATTACGCTCAGCGACTCGAGTCTCTCGGTTATGACGGAGTCTGGGTACCCGAATTGACTGGCAGAGAGCCTATGGCCTTGGCCGGGTTTCTGCTCGCTCACACGACGAGGCTTAATGTCGGTATTGGGATAGCAAATGTTTATGTCAGAGATTTCGTGGCCGCCGCCCAGGCTCGAAAAACGTTAGGCGAACTATCAGGCGGGCGGTTTTGGCTTGGGCTCGGTGTTTCTCACCCAATTTTGGTCGAACCTCGAGGGCACACCTTTATCCCCCCTACCAAGGCATTAGGAGCGTACCTTCGCGGTATCCACGCAACGGAGCCTGACGGACCGTCGCATAGTGAACCCTCACCAATTATCTGTGCCGCTCATGGCCCTAAGCTTCTTGAGATTGCCAGAACTCAGGCAGATGGTGCTCTGTGCCTAAATCAGCCAGCCGAGCATACAAAGCGTGCAAGAAAAATTTTGGGACCCGACAAGAAGCTTTGCGTCGTCGTCCGCACTTGTTTTGAAGAAAACCTATCTCATGCCCGCTCTCTCGCTCGACATGCATTAAATTTTTATATCGACTTGCCTGCCTACAGGCGTACTTGGAAACAGGCTGGATTTGAAGAGTCGGACTATAAAGACGGAGGAAGTGATCGTCTTTTGGATGCCATCTTTGCGCTGGGCGATATCGAGTCCGTCAAGCAAAGGATTCAATCGCATGTAGACGCAGGTGCGGATGAGATCTGCCTTTATCCCATAAATCCTCGTGAAGTTCTTGCCCCCGGGCAAGTCGGAGGCTTAGACCCTGATTGGGAAGCTTTGGAGGCTCTAGCGCCTGGTTCTTAAAAAAAGAATCACACCTTAATTTGGAAAAAGCGTACCAAGCGGGAGGTATGAATACCTCGCCATACCCGGAGCAACTCAAATGTCCTCACAGCCAAATATTTTAACTGGACTCAAAGTTCTTGACTTAACACGGGCTTTAGCCGGCCCAAGTTGCACGAGAATGTTTGCAGAAATGGGCGCCGACGTGATCAAAGTCGAGGCAGGACCCGGTGGCGACATGGTCCGCGGAATGTCCAAGATTGGCAATGAACGCAGCCTCTACCTTGTACAGCAAAGCTTGAATAAGAAAAGTGTTTGCGTCGATTTTCACAACCCTGAAGGTTTGGCCCTTGTTAAGGAGCTGGTCGCACACGTCGACGTCGTCGTAGAAAATTACAAACCAGGCGTCATGGCTAACATGGGTATGAGTTACGAAGAACTTAAAAAGATCAAATCCGACATCATCATGTGCTCTATTTCGGCCCTTGGTCAAACAGGGCCCCTTTCCAGTAAGCCGGGTTACGACTACATCGCTCAAGCTTACTCTGGGGTGACCTCTATGATTGGAGATCCGAATGAAGCGCCTTACATCCCGTGTGTTGGATTAGGCGACATTAGCACTGGAGTCACCGCCTCCGTCGGAGTACTCGCTGCTCTGCGATATCGGGACCAGACAGGAAAAGGTCAGCACGTAGATATCGGTCTCCTAGACGTCTATTACCAATACCACGAGGTAAATGTACACCAAGCCAGCGCAAGTAAAGGAGCGATAAAGCCAACCCGCACAGGACGACACGTTAGTTACGTAGCCCCAGCCGGCGTCTTTCAAGGTAACGATGGTTGCGCCATGATCATGGGCTTCCTGCACCATTGGAAGGACCTTTGCGCTTCGATGGAACGTCCTGACCTGCTAGATCACGAGATTTACGGCAACGACGCCAAGCGACTGGAACATCGCGATGAGGTTATCGAAATAATTGAAACGTGGCTTAAGGGTTTTCCTTCTGTGCACGATGCGGTTGCGAAGATGGAAGAACATGGCGTCCCTTGCGCACCCATCCTTACTGTGGAGGAAACAATCAACCATCCCCATTTTCGGGAGCGAGGCACGATAAGAACAGTTGACGATCCCATTGCAGGAAAATTTGATATGCCTGGCCATCCAATTCGTTTTTCCGATTTCCCAGATGATCCGGGATACGTGGCCCCCACACTTGGCCAGCACAACCAAGAGGTTCTTTCTGAGGTCCTAGGAAAAAGCAAAGAAGAAATCGATGCCCTAGCAAGCAACGGAATCCTAATCGAAGGACCGAATTAGAGCACGACGGAGCCTCTCATGACTACAGAAGGTGTTTCCGAATGGAGACGCAAGAACTGCGTGATGTACAACGAACAACCCCTCAAGTTGGGGCTATTCGGAATTAATGTCGGAAACGGCTGCACTGTGTCTCATGCAGAGACCACCTTTGAGCCGTCTTGGGAACACAACCTCGAGATTGCAAAAAGAGCGGAGCGCATGGATTTTGAGATGCTGGTTGCTGTGGGCAGATGGCGCGGTTTCGGGGGCACAACAGATTTCAATGGCGCTCACACCGAAAAAATAATGCTCTTTCCAACTTCTCATGTACCTACGATCCATCCGTGCCTGGCTGCGAAGCAAGGAGCAACCATCGATCATATCTCAAAAGGAAGGTTCGGACTTAACGTAGTTTGTGGATGGTTTACCCCTGAGATGGAAATGTTCGGCGCTAAGCAATTAGAGCATGACGAACGTTATGTTCGAGCTACCGAATGGCTTCATGTAATAAAACGAATGTGGAAAGAACAGGACTTCAACCACGAAGGAAAATATTTCAAAGTTAACCAGGGATACTGTCTTCCCAAACCGATACATGACCCGTTCCCAGTCCTGGTAAATGCTGGCGCCTCACCCGCTGGAAGGAAGTTCTCTGCCGAACACTGCGACTTTAATTTCATCACACTCAACAGTTTGGAGTTCGCAAGGGCTATGGTGCAAGAAGTTGGAACCCTAGCTGCAGAATACAAAAGGCTCTGCGGTGTGATGTCTTTTGGCCAAGTAATATGTCGAGATACCGAGAAGGAAGCTAACGACGCGATGGCCGAGATTCTTGAAAAAGGGGACTATGAAACAGCCACCACTATCCTCAATATCTTCGGAGTCGAGAGCGGTACTGCTCCCGAAGGTTTCGCTGATCAACAAAAACGCTTAATTAATGGTTGGTTTGGGTACCCACTGATTGGAACTCCTGAGCAAGTAGTTGAACAGTTCTTAGAAATAAAAAAGACAGGATTGGAAGGCATGTGCCTTTCATTCTTGGACTACAACGAGGAACTTAAGTACTTCGATGACCGTGTAATGCCTTTGATGAAGCAAGCCGGTTTACGAATATGAGGCTCTAGTAAAATAACTGACCTCTTTTTTTAATTTTCAGCTTACAAAAATAAAAAGACTATACGAACGTCCAGCAAAGGGCGGCTAGGAGCAGAACAGCGTGTTGCCGTATATCCAGATCGCCCGACCGGATCATTGGTTCAAGAATCTTTTTTTGCTCCCGGGCGCTGTAAGCGCCCTATTGCTCGGCGGGGAGGGAGGTGAACAGGTATGGTGGGACTTGTTTTCCGCCCTGATCATTGCTTGCTTGACGGCGTCTGCGAACTACACCCTTAATGAGGTCTTGGACGCGCCGTCGGACCGCCATCACCCGAGAAAACGCGATCGGCCTACTCCGCGCGGCCTGGTTTCGCCACGTTTGGCCATTCTGCAGTATGTCACATTGGCGCTTATCTCAGCGGTCGTTGCGTATTTCATGGGGCAGTTGTTCTTCTGGACAATCATTCTGTTCCTGCTGCTGGGAGCTGCATACAACGTGCGACCGGTGCGTACGAAGGATCGACCGTATTTGGATATCGTCTCCGAATCTGCAAATAACCCGGTTCGCCTCTTGCTTGGTTGGGCGATCGTGGCACCCGATGTACTTCCTCCGGTCAGTATCGTGCTCGTGTTTTGGTTGAGCGGCGCCTATTTGATGACGGTAAAACGGTACGCCGAATACCGCCAGATCGGTGACCCGGAGGAGGCGGCCAAGTATCGAAAGTCCTTCGCGTCTTACACGGAAGAGAAACTCCTGCTTTCAGCGCTGTTCTACGCAATGAACTCGGCGTTCTTTATCGCCGTATTTCTGCTTAAATATCGGATTGAATTTTTGGTTAGTTTCCCGCTGATCTCCTTGATTTTTGCCTGGTATCTGGCGATCGGGATGCAATCTGAATCTGTGGCGCAAACGCCGGAGCGACTTTATCGCCAGAAGAGTTTCCTTGGCTTCATCGCCTTCACTGTCGTACTTTTCGCCATATTGACGGTTCAGGACCTGCCGTTCCTGCAGTTTTTCTTGCAACCAATCCAACCCTAAGGGGTCAGCCGATCAATGGCAGGGCGAAGGTCTGCTGGCTCCCTTCGACATTGCGACATCGATATTTCAAAAACCTCTTAATGAACGCGGCGTAACACCAGTATACTCCGCCACCTGAATTTTCTCCTGCCTCCTCAACCTCACTCGAAAGTGAGAGTCCACCGCAAGAGGATCTGCCTTTGTAATCATCACCCTGACAACCTCTCCATTAAACCTTCTGGAGCGTATACACACCTTTTTAACAAATATATATAAAGCGTTGTCTGGGTCTTCAGGTCGTCACAGATCGACAGACGTTGTGTCTGAGAATATTCACAGATTTTTTGACATGCCTAGAAGCTCTTTAGCGGCAGCAACTACGCGTTCAGGTTTAAGTCGAGTCATGCATCTATGGTCGATCGGACATAGCTTTAGATGACAAGGGCTGCACGATACGTCCTCTCGTAAAACCTTTTGCCTTTCCATAAGATGTTGCGTATGAAGAGGGTCCGTTGAACCCATCACTGTAATTGCCGGTGTACCGAGCGCCACAGCAATATGTCGTGGTCCAGTGTCATTCGAGACAAGAAAAAGGGATCGTGAAAGCAACGCAACGAGTTCCGATAGAGTCACCGTGGGCTGAATTAAAGTACGGACCGGTTGACTCATTAAGCTTTCCACTGTCTTGGCAATATCTTCTTCTCCGGGTCCCGGTGTAATAACACAAGTTGCATTCAGGTCACGAGACAATCGGTCGGCCGCTGCAGCGAAGTGTTCAACAGGCCAGAGCTTACTGGACCCGAAACTTGCACCGGGGGTCATCACAAAAAGAGGGTCATTTAAGGACAATCCGGACAAATCCAATCGTTGTCCGAGACTTGACCTTGCCCGATTTCCTACAACCAACTCGGTTTCTTCACCATCGTCGGGACATCCGAGGTACCGACTTATTCGCAAATAACGTTCGACCATGGAAATAGGAATGCGACGACCATGAGCATCACTCGGGGGGGGCAATGAATGAGTAAGGAGTACTTTCCTAAGTGGATCTCGAGAATAACCTACCCTAAAAGGAACTCGTGCTAAAAAAACGGGAAGAGCTGCGCGGAAGGAATCTGGGAAGATTACTGCCCAGTCAGGCAGTTCCTCACGGAGAGTCCTCCGGATTCTCTTTATAGAACCTGAGTCATACCTCGCGATGGATTGAAAACGGTCGACGCTAGGATGACTTTCAAAGAGATCTTCCAGATGAGGCTCTCCGCACAAAATGATCTCCGCGGTCGGATGCGTTTTTCGAATGGCCCTTAGAGCTGGCGTGATCATCACCGCATCGCCAACCCAGTTAGGGACGCGGGCCCAGATCTTCCCAGGTATTGGTGGCGAGCCAGGCACTCTTAGAGGAAATGTTCTCCGCGCTCTTCGGAAAGTTCGATCTCTTTTTCTGGGTTTTCAATGAGGTCTTCGATCCACCAATTACTCGTGTGATAGAGGCACGTGACCTCCCTGCACTCATGGCTAGCATCGAAGGTATCCAGACTCTCTGCAAGGGCACGGCCAGTCTTAGCAGCGTCTTCTTGGCCACTGTAAGCAGTACTCGTGCCTAAACGCGCTTTCTCGACTCCTCGATGAGCGGGGCAATTGAATAGTCCCGTAGGCGTCAGAACCTGTCTCAATGCCTGCATGTGACAGGTTTTGGGCTGACGCGTGGATTCCTCCCAATTACCTTCCTCCAAAAGCTTAAGGTTGGTGCTCTCAACCACCTCGAAACTTGCATCCGCAAGTTCCTTAGCCTTATCCACCTCGGTGCGAATACGTTCGACAACCTTCGACAACTCCCTCTCGCTCTTCTGGGGATCCATGACTTCCGCACCATCTTTTTGCCTTTCCAGGATCGGCTTAAAGGCGATGTAATCAAACTTATATGACTTTGCTCTTTCTGCAGCCATTACTATTTCATGAATGTTCTCGTTAAGAACGTGCTCCTCACGACTGGCTCCTCCCCAGACGATGATGTAACTAAACCCGACTCGCACATCGCCGTTTGCTTCTTTTAATTTGGGAATCCATTCACAAACGGCATCTAAATCCCACTTCTTGTTCACGGGCTTATGCATCGCGACAAATAATTCATTGCTGCCGGTGTCTAGAGAAAGTCTTATCCAGTCAGGGGGCTTCATGTATTGGATCGCTTCTAGAAGACGGTCACCTCTACTTCCATTAGAAACGATCGAGACCTGTAGATCCAATTCCTTCAGAAATTTCACAAAATCGGGAAACCGCGGGTATAAAGTTGGCTCACCTCCACCGATAAGAATCACAGACCGGAGACCTCTCTCCGCCATGAGCCTAATCGACTGTTTGAGCTCTTCTTCTTTATATTTATGCTTTGTGTTCAAGATATCCCAATCGATACAATGCGTGCATCGATAATTACAGGCTGTCGTAAGATCCAAATTTATAGATATAGGAGAAATGGCGGGCGGT
>CAYOGP010000044.1:0-10668 GCA_964403555.1 uncultured Spirochaetales bacterium
AAAATCCTATTTGAAGCATGTTCTCAATATTGGGGACGCCTGCGCGCTGCGCTGCTTCTCTAATCAATTTTTCTAATGCAGCGAAATCTTGACTTAGTAATGCTTTTGCTAACTCTGAAAGGTCTGATCCTCCGCCCTGTTGCCCCTGACCCTTCATCATTTCCATCAATTCTTCTGGATCAAAACCGCCAACGGTCTCTCCAGTTGCTTCATCAAAGGCGTCTTTCATACTGTCGTAAAAGGACGACCAATAAAGATCGAAAAGCTGATTGAACGCCGGTATATCATCCCCGCGTTTCACCATCGTTGCGCAAAGTGCGTCTTTAAAAATGTCTCGATCTTCTATCGACAAAGACTCCAAGGCATCAAATGCATCGATCGACTCCGAGACCGATACCCGTACACCGCTTTTTCGGAGTAAGTTAGTAAAATCAACAATCTTCTTACGCATAACTAACGCATTTGGCCTTTAATGGAGGGCACCTTTCTTGGTTTTGCCGTTATCGGGAGGAGGTTTAGCGGTAGAAGCTTCGGCCTGCTTGGGCTTTTCAAGAAGTTTCCCGAGATCGCTCTTCGCCTTTTGTATATCGCCCTCATATTTCAAAATAACGCTTAAGGTGCTGCTAACTAACTCTTGATCGAGTTCTTCCGCATTCAAAGCCAAAAGTGCTCTAGCCCAATCCAATGTTTCGCTTATGGATGGAGTCTTTTTCAAATCCAAACCACGTATCTTCTGCATCAGATCTACCAAATCCTTCGCAAGCTTCGCTTCAACATCTGGAACCCTCGCGTCCAAGATCCTTGCCTCGAGTTCAGCATCCGGAAAATCAATGTACAAATGTAGGCATCGCCTCTTCAGTGCGTCACTCATCTCTCTCGCATCGTTCGATGTAAGAAAAACCACCGGCTTTTGCACTGCTTCAAAAGTACCAACTTCGGGTACCGTCACCTGGTAATCCGAAAGAACTTCTAAAAGGAAAGCCTCGAACTCCGGATCTGATTTATCAATTTCATCGATTAGCAACAGAGTTGGGGTCTCTGAAGTGATTGCCGTCATAAGCGGCCTAGAAACAATAAACCTGCTTGAGAAAAAGACCGAATCTTCGTTTCCAACCCGTTCCGCAGCATCTCGAAGACTGGTCGCCCCTGCCATTGTTTCAGCCAGCTTCTCTTTTAAGATTTGGGTGTAAAGAAGCTGCTTGGAGTATTCCCATTCATACAACGCCTTAGCCTCGTCCAAACCTTCATAACACTGCAATCTGATCAGCTCTCGACCTGTCGCAGCAGCAACTACTTTCGCGAGTTCAGTTTTCCCGACTCCTGCTGGCCCTTCCACCAATACAGGTTTTTCCAAGCGTGAAGCGAGATAAACAACCGTACTTATGTTCTTGTCACAAATATAACCTTGATCGCGCAGTCGCTCCTGCACGTCGTCAACTGTTTTAAACAACACTGCTCCTAATCTTCCTCAAAGCCCAGTGAGTGGCCAAGCTTTTCTCGTTTTGTACGTAGGTAATCGCGGTTTCGCTCGTTCGGTTCAATCTCAAGGGGAACCTGCTCAACGACGTCAAGCCCTAGACTTTCTAAAGCACGACGTTTAAGTGGGTTATTAGTCAGTAACCGTACTTTCCTGATACCAAGATCCACAAGAATCTGACCTCCCACTCCGTAATCCCTCTGATCGGCTGCGAACCCCAAGCGTAGGTTAGCCTCGACTGTATCCAAGCCTTCACGATCTTGAAGTCCGTAAGCCCGGATCTTATTGGTAAGCCCGATGCCCCTGCCTTCCTGTCTGAGATAGAGAACAACGCCACTTCCCTCGCGATCAATTCTCTGCATCGCAGTTTCTAGCTGATCACCGCAATCGCAACGCAGCGAACCAAACGCGTCGCCAGTCAGACACTCGCTATGCAGTCGTACCAAGGGCGCTTCTTCGGACCTGACATCCCCTTTTACGAGTGCAATATGTTCAACAGAATCTACGTCGTTCTCGTAAACGATTGAACGAAACACGCCTGAGTTTTTCGTCGGAATCTTCGCATCCCCTGCCCTTCGAACAAGCGTCTCACGCTGGAGCCTGTATTGCACCAGGTCCGACACGAGCACTACACCAAGCCTCTCATTATCAGCTAATACCATGAGATCTTTCAGTCTAGCTGCTTTTCCATCTTCCCTTAGCACCTGACAGGTAACGGCAACCGACGGGAAGCCAGCTAGACGTGCAAGATCCACCGCTGCCTCAGACCTGCCGGGAGCTCTAAGAACCCCCCCACTTCGCACGCGAATCGGAAAGACGTGGCCTGGTCTACGCAAATCCTCAGGCCGTGCCCCCTCGTTTACTGCAGCCATGATAGTTGTGGCTCGGTCAGCGGCAGAAATTCCAGTCGTTACGCCCTGACTCGCTTCGAAGGACACTCCCATCTGTGCGACGGTACCTTCCGATTTTTCCGAGATCATATCCAGTCTCAAAAATCGCATTTTCTGCTCACTCATTGGCGTACAGACAAGGCCCCTACCAAGATTGAGCATGGTGTTAATCGCGTCAGTGGAAATTCTCGCGGCTGCCATGCAAATTTCACCACATGCGTCTTGATCGAGACCATCTAAAAGAAGCACCATTCGCCCAGAGCGAATTTCGTCAATTGCTTTTCCTACATCCAAATGAGATGCAGCAATGCTTGTCTGAAACTCGGTACTTGCATTTTCGGTCACGTTAAATATCTCTCTTGAAAGAAGCCGAACTCGATTTTTCCCGGCACCCCCCGGGGGTATTAATAAATATTCAACAGAGCATACCAGAGTCCAAGTAAAGAGCGCTCGTTTCTCACACTGTTAACTAACAGCCACTTAATCAAAAGAGAGAAGTCCGTCGCTCTCTATTTCATTGCACCCTCGTAAGCGCGATTGAAAGCTTCAATTTTTCCTAAATTCTTCGAGAAGTGTTCGCGCTGCCGCGGCAGGAGTCTTCTTTCTTTCTGCCACCTCCGATTCGATGACTCCCAGACGCTCTGCTGTTTCGGGGTCCGTTCTCAACTCACGCAATAGGCCCTCTTCGAGCAAACTCCACATCCATTCGCGGTCTTGTTGACGCCTGTTCGATGCAAGCTCGCCGGATTCTACTTGCACTTTTCGATGAGCCATCACAGTCTCCCAGACCTTCTCAAGCCCTACCCCCGAGAGAGAACTAACTGTCAGCACAAGTGGCACCCAGTTTGAAGACTTGGGTCTCAATAGACTTAAAGCCTGTTCAAAATCTCCTCTCGTTCTTTCGGCTAATTGCATCTGATCTCCATCCGCTTTATTGACAATTAAACTATCAGCAAGCTCGAGGACACCTCTCTTTATACCTTGGAGCGAATCTCCAGACCCGGGTTGGAGTAATACTGCAAAAAAGTCCGACATCGATCGTACGGATATCTCCGATTGACCGACGCCAACAGTTTCTACTATTACGACATCGAAGCCGGCCGCCTCACACACTAAAAGAGATTCACGCGTACGGTGGGCTACTCCACCCAGCGAGCCACGAGAAGGAGAAGGACGAATAAATGCGTTCTCCTCGCGGGCCAGACGTTCCATCCTCGTCTTATCGCCCAAAATACTACCACCGCTAATGGGACTACTCGGATCAACCGCGAGTACCGCTACTCGAAGACCTTGCTCGAGCAAATACAAACCCAAGCCTTCTATGAAAGTGCTTTTGCCAACCCCTGGTGGCCCAGTAACACCAATTCGAATTGCCTTGCCAGTCTCAGGAACAAGCTTCTCGAGAATCGCTTGACCTTCGACTTGATGGTCGTCTCTCGAGCTCTCTAGCAAAGTAATCGTCTTCGCTACGAGGCGACGGTCCCCAGAAAGTATCGCCTTACAAACGGAATCGACTTGGCGGTTCACTTCGCCCTTCGAGAAATTCTTACGGCCTCCAGCACCGTTCGTGCTGCATCAGGCACGGGTGTTCCGGGTCCAAAAATTGCGGCAACACCTTGCTCTTTCAAAGTTGGATAATCTTTTGAGGGAATAACACCTCCCGCTACTACCACGACCTCTTCTGCTCCTTCTAAGCGGAGAGCTTTAATCATTTCAGGAATCAACGTACGATGACCTGCAGCCTGGCTCGAAACGCCTATGACGTGTACGTCGTTTTCGATAGCTTGACGAGCAGCTTCGGATGGCATTTGAAAAAGCGGCCCAACATCAACGTCAAAACCGATATCGGCGAAAGCCGTTGCAATCACTTTCATCCCGCGGTCATGCCCATCTTGTCCCAACTTAACGACTAAAATCCTAGGACGGCGGCCTTCCTCACGTGAAAACTCCTCGACGTCTTTACGTACAGCCTCGTAATTCTCATCACCCGCGTGAATCCCTCCGTATACTCCAGAAATTGACTGAACTTCTGCACGATGTCGTGTAAAGACTTTCTCCATTGCTTCAGATATTTCTCCAATTGTAGCTCGGACCCTCGCGGCTTCTATTGACGCTTCAAGCAAGTTACCCTCTGCGTTCTCAGACAATCGCGTTATCTCAGCAAGCGCCTTCTCGACAGCAGGTTCATCTCTAGACTTCCGTATGTGATTGAGTCTCTCTATTTGCGATTCCCTAACAGCACTATTATCGATTTCGAGGATTTCAAATTCTTCATCCAAATCAGAGACATATTTGTTCACGCCAATAATTACATCGTCTCCTCGATCAACTCTCGCCTGCCTACGAGCGGCGCATTCTTCGATTCTAAGTTTCGGCATGCCTGACTCCACGGCTTTTGCCATACCTCCCAAGCTTTCAACCTCTCCAATTAACTTTCTGGCTTCGGAGGCCATCGAAGCCGTCAAAGACTCCATGAAATACGAACCACCAAAAGGGTCGATAACTTTAGGAATTCCAGTTTCTTCTTGTAAGATCAATTGCGTATTTCGAGCAACGCGAGCAGTTGCGTCGGTGGGCAAACCTAGAGCTTCATCGTAAGCATTAGTATGTAAAGATTGCGTTCCGCCAAAAACAGCCGCCATCGCCTCAACAGTGGTCCTTATAACGTTGTTTACAGGGTCTTGAGCGGTCAGGCTAGCTCCAGAAGTTTGGCAATGGGTGCGAAGCATCAACGAACGAGAATCCTTCGGCGAAAACCCTTCCATCAATTCTGCCCAGAGAAGCCGAGCGGCTCTCATCTTGGCGATTTCCATGTAAAAGTTCATGCCGATTGCCCAGAAGAATGAAAGCCTCGGTGCAAAAGCATCTACCTCGAGTCCTTTTGAAATCGCCGCTCGAACGTATTCAATGCCGTCGGCCAAAGTAAACGCCAGTTCAATTACTGCGTTCGCACCCGCCTCTTGCATGTGATATCCGCTAATGGAAATCGAGTTGAACTTTGGCATCTTTCTAGCTGTAAATTCAATTATATCTGCGACTATTCTCATGCTCGGTTCTGGAGGATAGATGTAAGTGTTCCTGACCATAAATTCTTTCAGAATATCATTCTGAATTGTGCCTCTTAAATCCTCTGGTTCTACTCCTTGTTCTTCAGCAGCAACAATAAAGCTTGCTAACACAGGAAGTACTGCTCCATTCATAGTCATAGATACGGAGACGTCTTGGAGTGGAATCTCATTAAATAGGATTTTCATGTCTTCAACGCTATCGATCGCAACTCCCGCTTTCCCAACATCCCCCATAACCCGTGGATGATCGGAGTCATAGCCACGATGGGTAGCCAGATCAAAAGCTACAGAGAGTCCTTGTTGGCCTGCCTTAAGGTTTCTTCGATAGAAGGCATTTGACTCTTCTGCAGTGGAGTAGCCAGCGTATTGACGAACAGTCCAGGGCCTATTCGCGTACATTGTCGCTCTCGGCCCACGCGTAAACGGATACATTCCCGGAAAAGAGTCGAGGTTCTCGAGAGACTCGAGATCGTTTCTAGTATAAAGTGGTTCAATGTCGATTCCTTCGGCGGTCTTCCAGATCAGCTCCTCAGTACTTTTCCCCCGTAATTCACGCTCAGCAAGAGCACGCCACTCAGCTTTTTTGTCAGCCATGCTATTCCCTCTCCCAAGCAAATCGTGATTGTTACATCGCTCGACGGTATCTTCCGCCGACTTCAAATAGCGCATTAGAGATTTGACCCAGGCTCGCCACCTTTACCGTTTCCATTAGTTCCTCGAACACATTTTCTCCAGATCGTGCTACCGCCTGGAGCTTCCTAAGTCCTTCTTTTGTGCTTTCTTCGTTGCGAACCCAGAGTCCGTGTAACGACTCCAGCTGCGAATGTTTCTCATCTTCTGTTGCTCTCATAAGATCAACCGGACCCGAAGGTGCAGACTCATCCTGTTCCCCAATAAAACTGTTTACCCCGATAATTGGCAACTCCCCACTGTGTTTGAGAGTTTCGTAGTGCATACTTTCTTCTTGTATTTTTCCTCGTTGATAGTGTGTCTCCATAGCACCAAGGACACCACCTCTCTCGGAAATTCGATCAAATTCCTTCAGAACAGCTTCTTCGACTAGGTCGGTCAATTGATCAATAAAGTACGATCCCTGAATAGGATTCTCATTTATTGTCGTACCGAGCTCTCGATTAATAATTAACTGTATTGCCAAAGCTCGACGCACTGATTCTGGAGTTGGTGTTGTAACCGCTTCATCATAGGCATTGGTATGCAAACTATTGCAATGATCTTGAATTGCTATTAATGCCTGTAACGTGGTGCGAATATCATTAAACGACATCTCTTGAGCATGAAGTGATCGTCCGGATGTTTGGATATGGTATTTCAATTTCTGACTTACAGAAGACGCGCCATACCTTTCCTTCATTGTTACTGCCCAAATCCTTCGTGCGACTCGACCAATTACGTTGTACTCAGGATCTAATCCGTTACTAAAGAAGAAAGAGAAGTTTCCGGCGAAATCGTCAATTGACATCCCGCGTGACAGGTAATATTCCGCGTAAGTAAACCCGTTAGCCAAAGTAAATGCCAATTGACTTATCGGATTGGCACCTGCTTCAGCGATATGGTAACCCGAGATAGAAACCGAATAAAAATTTTGAACTTCTTTCTCGGTGAAATATTCTTGAATGTCACCCATCATTTTTAATGCAAATTCAGTTGAAAATATGCATGTGTTCTGCGCCTGATCCTCTTTTAAAATATCAGCTTGAACTGTACCTCGAACCGTCTTTAGGACGTCCGACTTTATTCGATCGTATATTTCCGGACTCACCACAGAATCGCCCGGAATACCTAAAAGGCGCAACCCTAATTTATCATGGGTATGTGGCAAGACACCTTTGTATTCAGGAAGGTTATCGGATGCAAATCTTCGTATTGCATCCTCAAGGCCACCCACTTCAAGTAAATGCTTCTCGATTTGTTGATCAGTTGCGGCATTCAAAAAGAAGGCGAGTACCATTGGCGCAGGTCCATTTATTGTCATGGAGACAGATGTTTTGGGATCGCACAGATCAAAACCTGAATAGAGCTTCTTAGCATCATCTAAACTACAAACTGAAACCCCTGAGTTACCGACTTTGCCGTAAATGTCAGGCCGTTCATCCGGATCTCTTCCATACAATGTCACGCTATCGAATGCCGTCGACAATCGAGCCGCCGGCTGTCCTTCACAAAGATAATGGAATCTTCGATTTGTACGTTCGGGCGTTCCCTCTCCTGCAAACATTCTTGTTGGATCTTCACCTTCCCTCTTAAAAGGAAAAACTCCGGCAGTAAAAGGGAACTTTCCGGGAACATTCTCCAATCGCCCGAACCGAATCCGCTCTCCCCAGTCCTTAGACATCGGAAATGCTACCTTCGGTATCTCATTTCCCGAGATTGACTCCACAAAGTTATCTACGGAAATTTCTTTCCCCCGCACACGATATGACTGAGTTTTGTCGGCGTATTGAGAAGCTCGATCGTCCCATTCTGCAATGGTCAGCTTTGAATCTTTGTCCAAAATTTCTATGCATTCGTTATATGATTTTCGAAGGGAAGTAAGCGTTGAGTCCTCATCCTCCCCAGTCAGCGACTCCTGTGAAAACAACTCACCCTGGTTCGGAAGCTTCTCGTCGAGAACTTCCAGCGAGCTTCTAATCCCCCACGCTCGACTTGCAGCGTCAGACATTTCCTCCGTTCGAGAATGATACTTTCGTACACCTTCTGAAATTTCTGCTAGATACCTACCTCTACTGGGTGGAATCATTGACGAAGTATCCTGAGCCACTGTTAGATCTGAAGAACCTGTAGGCAAGCCGCCCTCAATTTTTTTTGAAAGAGCTTTAAAAAGCCTCTCCACACCTGGGTCGTTCCAGGCTCTTGCCATTGTCGGAAAGACAGGTACCTCTCCATTAGACAACGTTGCTAATTCCGGATGATTCCGCTTCCACTGCTTTCTTACATCCCTAAGAGCGTCATCGGCTCCGTGACGGTCGAATTTATTCAGCACAATAATGTCTGCGAGCTCTAGCATATCTATCTTCTCTAATTGGGAAGGAGCTCCATATTCAGGAGTCATGACATAAATCGATGTATCAACAAGATCCGTAATCTCTGAGTCACTCTGACCAATGCCTGCAGTTTCCACTAGGATCAGATCAAAGCCACAGCCTTGCAAAACCCCGACTGCATCAGAAATGCTCTTCGACAGAGCTCTGTGGGCGGTTCTTGTTGCGAGCGATCGTACAAAAATATTATCTCCATGGATCGCATTCATTCTTATTCGATCGCCCAGTAACGCACCACCGGAGCGCCTGCGGGTAGGGTCCATTAAAAGTAATCCGATAGTCTGCGCAGAATCTTCGAGGCGAAAACGGCGCACTAGCTCATCTACCACACTGGACTTTCCTGCGCCTCCAGTGCCTGTAAAGCCAACCACCGGCGCGAGAGCACTTCCACGTCTCGCTGCAAGACGTTGGCGTAACATCTCGGATGTTGTTTCGTCATCCCCATTCTCTTCAAACCACGTAATCAAACGCGCAACGGCTAAATGAGCACTCGGAGAAGCTTCCTCGATTTCCGTGCCTACCTTCGTGATCGTTCGCTCTGTACACTCATCAACAATAATTTTGATCATGCCTTCGAGCCCGAGCTCCCGACCATCATCGGGGCTGAAGATTCTAGCCACTCCATAAGAGTGCAATTCTTCTATCTCGTCTGGAACTATGGTTCCACCGCCACCGCCGTAAACTCGAATATTTGGCGCCCCTCGTTCCTTCAGGCAATCTACTAGGTATTTGAAAAACTCAACATGACCGCCTTGATATGACGAAATAGCTACTGCATGCGCGTCTTCTTGGATCGCTGCCTCGACCACCTCATTCACGGAACGGTCGTGGCCAAGATGAATGACTTCTGCTCCCTGAGCTTGTAGAATTCTCCTCATAATGTTTATCGCCGCATCATGACCATCAAACAACGAGGCGGCAGTAACCACTCGAACCCGACTTGGTGCCGGTCGTATTGGACTCACTGTTGCTGCAGCCTCACTCATTCTTGCCTCTCCCTTTCTCTAAACCGGCTCACCCTCAAACCTTCCCTTTTGCCAGTGGATGGAAGTCGTTCTGAGGGACTCTCACGATAACTGTTCAGAGATTCTAGCAAAACACTTAACTCTTTGTTTTTATTAGATATTTATCGATTGTAAAAGTGGGAGCAAATTAACCCACAAGATCGATATGCACACTCCACGCTTCTCGCTCAATTATAGCCTAAAGCCTTTATACGGCCGGGCTTTTTGCTCCAACGTGCCTCGTGTCTTACGAAGAGTCCCAGATAAATTTTCGAACCTAAAAACCGTTCGATTTTATGACGCGACCGAATACCTAGTTCCTTGATAAGTCTTCCGCCCTTACCAATTACAATTTTTTTCTGCGAGGCTGTCTCCACGAGAAGATCCGCATTTATGCTGATCAAATCTTCCCGAGACTCATCAAAGTCACGAATGTCTACGGCCAAATCATAAGGAACCTCGTCCCCTAGCATTTCAAAAGCAACTTCTCTAATCAACTCACTAACAAAAAAGCGCAGTGGCCGATCTGACAACTGATCGGGCGAATAATACCTAGGACCCTCAGGCAAGAAGCCTTCGAGCAATTGGAGAAGCGCATCAATTCCAAAATTTGTTTTTGCCGAAACGCTGCACCTCGCTGAAAATGAAAGTTCCTCAGGCCAATGCATCTCTGTTTTAGGAACCAAGTCTATCTTTGTAGCTACCGCAACTACTGGCTTCGTATTTTCCTGCAACTTAAAAACGATATCTCGATATGAATCACTAAATCCCTTGGTTGAATCGACAAGCAAAAGAGCTACATCGCAATCTTTAATCGCCTCCTCAGCCAATTGCACCAGCGCGCGATTTAGAGCCTTTTTTCCTTCATGAAAACCAGGTGTATCAACAAATAAAAACTGAACCTCTTCTCGCGTTAATACTCCTAAAATCCTGCTCCTAGTGGTCTGTGGTTTCGATGTGACTATCGCTATCTTTTCACCGAGAAGTCGATTAATCAGAGTCGATTTTCCAGCATTAGCTCTACCAATAATTGCGACGACCCCAGAACGATAAGAGCCAATCTCGTTCACTTAACTATCTCTCTTTCGCGGAGCGCTATGGCGGCGGCGGCGCTTTCTGCTGAGCGCTTCGATTTACCTCGAGCCTCAGCAAGCCGCCGACCCTCGAGAT
>CAYOGP010000045.1:0-10617 GCA_964403555.1 uncultured Spirochaetales bacterium
TGCATGAATTAGTCTAAGACTAGTAGTCAACTCGTACTCATTTGCAATTACAAATGTAGGGCTCGTAATTAAGTCCATCGACAACCCAAGAGCGCAAGCAAAACCCTTCACAAAAACTGTCTTTCCCACACCCAGTTCACCGATTAAGCTGATAAGCAAAGGAGGTTTTTCTAGAACCGATCCCAACACATAACCGATTCGCAATGTATCCTCAGGGCTCCGGGAAGGCAACGACACCACGTGACAGCTCAACTTTTTTCTCCTTTCTCTCATTCAGAAACGCGATGGCATTCGGTATCGACTCCGCCAATTTCCCAGCCCTTATTCCAACTGATCCAACCTCTTGGCTTAATTGATCGCCACAAATGCCGTGAATGTATGCTCCTAACACCGCCGACTTTAAACCTCCCAGCCCTTGAGCTAAAAGACCTGCTACAACACCTGCCAAAACATCACCTGTGCCAGCTGTTGATAATATTGGGCCTCCACTCCAATTGAACCAAACGGGATTGGCAGAAGAAGCAATCAGTGAGGTAGCACCCTTTAGAAGTACAATGGCGTTGTACTTACTTGCGATTTCGCGCGCGGACTCCACACGACGAGAGTTTATATCCTCGATGGAAGTTCCGAGCAGCGCAGCAGCCTCACCAGGATGAGGAGTAAGGATGCTCAATTCATTTCTAGCCCGTATGCATTCGGGTTCTACCGCGATCGCATGTAGGGCATCGGCATCGAATACTGTAGGCACGCCAGCATTCGCTGCCAAAGATTGAACAAAACTAGCCGACGCGCCCCTCCTACCTAAGCCTGGCCCTACGAGCAAAGTACTCCATCGGCCCTGCTCCGCTAAAATATTTGCATGGCTTCCAGCATCAAAGTTTCCATCTGCATCTTCGGCCAAACAAATCGTCATGGCTTCGCAGCATGAACTGGAAACGCTGCTCAATCCTCCAGCACCACAACCGACAGTAACAAGCCCTGCGCCTACCCCAAAAGCGCCCTTTGCAGCTAAAATAGTTGCGCCAGTTTTCCCCTGCCCACCACCTACGACCAGCACGTGTCCATAATCTCCCTTGTGCCCGTCTGAGGCTCTTTTAGGCAACCAGCTTCGTGCGCCTGCGGATGTAAGCAACTGTCCCTCCGGTGAAATCGGCGAACAAGCTTGCGGCAATCCGATATTTCCTATTTTAATTTCACCTGCATGCGCCTTCCCTGGATGTACCAGAAGACCGACCTTGGGAAGCGTCAAGCAAATCGTCTCGTCAGCAATTACAGCCTCACCCCATTTTTTTCCTGAGGAAGCATCAATACCAGAAGGAAGATCAACAGCCACGATCCGACAACTTGATTTCACTCTATTTATGGCACCAATTGCTCTTGCGAAAGAACCGGAACAGGAACGCTTCGTTCCTGTTCCTAGCAAAGCATCAACTATTACAGTGCTTTCCTCGAATGAAAATTTTGAAGATCTTCTAACACCTGCCAAAATTGCTCTATCTTTATTCAACGCAACGAGGGAACTACTCCCCACTTCCTTATCCGAAACGTCTAAAACTTGAACCGAGACACCGCGAGCTAGCAAATGTCGAGCTGCTACCCAACCATCCCCTCCGTTATTACCAGTGCCGACTACCACCGTTACTAAATGCTTGGGAGAAAGGCCCATTTCAACACAATCGGCCACTACCCGCCCAGCGTTTTCCATCAAGAGATCGGCCGGAAGCCCAGTAGAAGCGAAAGCTTTCTCTTCAATCAAGGACATTGTTTTTTCGGAAACAACATCCCATGCTCCTAAATCAAGAACATCAACTTTGGAAACTAAAGACACTTTCTACCTATCCTGTCTATCTTGCAAAAACGAAAAACGTCACATTACTTGTCCGCGGAACCCGTTCCAAGCTCAACGTGAAGTAGTCGAGCCAAACTCGCTGCAAATTTCTCAATAGTCGCCTGATCCTCGCCTTCTATCATAATACGCGCCTTTAATTCTGTTCCGCTATAACGAACAATAACCCTTCCAGTTTTCGCTAATTCGCCCTCTATTTTCCGAAGTTCTTCTGAGAATCTTCCTAGCTCAGCGAACGGCTTCCGCTCAGTTACATCTAAATTGACAAGTACTTGCGGAAATCTTTGAAACTTACTCACCAACTCCGAAAGGGTGCGTCCCGACCGAATTGTAATCGCCAATGCCTGCAAGGCAGTCAGAAGCCCATCACCTGTAGTGTTTTGATCAAGAAAGATGATATGTCCCGATTGCTCGCCCCCAAGGTTTGTACCCTTCGATCGCATTTCTTCCACCACATAACGATCTCCAACGCCCGTTCGAGTAAGAGCTATCCCCAGGCCCTGCAGGTACTTCTCAAGTCCTAAATTACTCATAGTCGTAGCCACGACCAAAGGAGTTTTGAGTGCCTTCCTCTTGATCATGTCCTCAGCGAACATGCTAAGCATTTCGTCTCCATCGATGAGGTCACCCTTCTCTGAAACAAGAAGGCATCTATCCGCATCTCCGTCTAGCGCTATGCCAATATCGGCGCCAGTGGAACGAACCGTCTCAGAAAGCGCTTTCACATCGGTCGAACCGCAGTTTTCATTTATATTGCGCCCATCGGGTCGCGTGCCCAATGTGATCAAGTCCGCACCTAGTTCGGTCAGAACCGTCGGTCCAACTTTATACGCTGCTCCATTCGCGCAGTCTAAAACAACCCGTAGCCCCCTCAATGTCATATCAATTGGAAATTTTTCCTTTAAAAAAACACCATAACGCCCAGCAGCATCCTCAATCCTTTTCGCCCTTCCAATCTTTTCAGAAGAAACTCGAGAACTTTCGAAAGTACGGTTTCTAATACTTTCTTCCATTTTGATTTCAAGATCATCTTGAAGTTTGAACCCATCATGTGCAAAGAATTTTATTCCGTTGTCATGATAAATGTTGTGGCTAGCAGAAATCATCACTCCTGCGTCGCAACGCAAATCTCTGGTAAGGAAGGCCAAGCCCGGTGTCGGAATTGGGCCGGTTTGAATTACATTAGAACCCATCGAGCACATCCCGGCAGCCAGAGCGTCTTCGAACATATACCCTGAGAGCCGAGTGTCTTTACCAATCACAATCGATCGTGCGCTATCAGTGTCGCCCCCAAACAGGTGCGCTACCGCTTGCCCTAGCGCGAGAGCAATTTCCGGCGTCATTGGATACACGTTCGCAGACCCTCTAACTCCATCGGTCCCAAAAAGCGATCTTCCAAACTTTAGGTATTTACTAGTCATCGACTTTTGTCTCGTAACCCGAACTTTTCCCATTGGGAACAATCTTCACCGAAAGACGAATGCCAGTAGGCTCCTCAAGCCAAACATAACGCCCCCCCAAGGACAATCGAACCTCTCGATTTATGTCCTCTTCAGCTCCATCAATAACCACAGTCTCGGTAACAACTTCGCGCATTCTTAAAACTTCTGACCTTGCACCGGTTATTCTCACTGTCGCAGGGGTAACCAAATATTTAGCAACCGTGAAACCGGGAGCCGGATCACCTTCAATATCTGCTCGAATTCTCACAGTCCTGCTCCCTTTTCTGGCCAAATTGAACTCTACTCGCGATGGAGAGCGGCTGACAATCCTCGCTCCCCGCGGTAAATCGAAACCGCTTAGATCTACTTCTTTTGTTGATTCACCTACCTGGGCACCCGATACATCCACCTCGTACACGCGATCACCGGCACCAAAATTTCTTAACTGCGCCCGAGACCCTCTGATCCGCACGTTCACTTGATCGGCGCTCAAGCCTGTTACAACCAAATCTTGCGGAACGCCTCTAAGGACAACCGGAATATCAAATCCTCTCTCAATGGAGGAGGAAGTATTTGCTACACCCCACAAAAGAACTGCCAAACCTAAGGCCAAAAACTTTAAAGGCATATTTGCCATAACGGTACGCATAATCAGGAGAGCCTACTGTCTTTAGAAGAAGAGGAGGAACCTGATCCCTCGTTAATTGGTGGAGCTTCTTCTGTTAGCGTAGATAGGTCGGACTCACGCGCCAGCACCTCCCTTAGACGCTCTCGCAAGCGCGGAGGATCGAGTTCCATCGTGAGATCCCCGCTAAGTGCAATAGAGAACGAGCCTCTTTCTTCCGACACGACCACGACAACCGCGTCGGTCTCTTCCGTCAAGCCGAGTGCTGCTCTGTGCCGAGTCCCTAACTCAGGTGGTAAATCCGATCTTAAGGTCAGTGGGAGAATGCAACCTGCGTATGTAACTCTACCCCGGTGTACAATTGCACCTCCATCATGGAGAGGAGATGAAGGCTGAAAAATTGAGTACAGAAGCTCCTCGCTCAACGTTGCGTCCATCGCCACCCCTATCTCTATGAGTTCCTCAAGACGATTCTCTCTTTCGATAACGATTAGCGCTCCAATCCGTCGCTCCCCCATTTGCTGCGCAGCACGAACGATTTCCTCCACGTGAAAAAAGTCCGCCTGTCCTGCTCGACCAAAAAATACTCCTCTACCAACTCGTGCCAAGGCTCGTCGTATTTCAGGAGCGAACAAAACTATAATTATGAAAACCCCATAACCGAGGAATGTATCCAAGATCCAAAGTGTTGTTGTGAGTTGCACCACCTCTGCTAAAAGCCTCAAAGCTACAAGCGCAAGAATCCCCCCGACTACTTGCACGGCGCGAGTACCCCGCAGCAGAGCGCAAACCCAATAAACCGCTACGACTACAATGGCAATGTCTACGCTGTCCCATATCGGATCATAATTAGCACGGAAAAACCAGGCCAACTGATCAACTAAACTCCCAACACCGTCCACCACTCCACCCTTCACATTGGTCTTCGAGCGCTTCTCAACGCACCTATTAATTTCTTCATTTGAACAGCTTCTGCTACGGCATGAACTCGGACGATTGTCGCACCTAGAAACAAGGCGACCGCACCAGCCACATGACTGACGAAATCACGCGCAATCGGTCCTCCTGAAACGAATTCTCCCAAAAATGCCTTTCGAGAAATTCCAAAAAGAATTGCTACTTCTCGAGGCAACCTTGACCTCAAAAGGTCAGCATTCGCTATCAGTTCTAGGTTCTGTGCAAAGGTCTTTCCAAATCCAATGCCAGGATCAAGACAGATCGAGCTGTGGGGAATACCAGCGGTTCGCGCTTTTTCATAAGAACACGAAAGCTCGCATGCGACTTCGGATAACAGATCTTTAAATCCTATATTATTCTGCATAGACTGAGGCTCGTCGCGCAAATGACCGAGAATTACACCTTCAGCACGTCCGCATACTTCAGGTAAGTCCAGGTCATGTCTAAATCCTGACACATCATTTACGACCGCTGCACCAGCATCTAGAGCTGCGGAAGCTACCAAAGCCTTACGAGTATCTATCGAAATCATGGAGTCGAATCTTTTGGTGAGCGCCTCGACGGCTGGCAGAACTCGCTCAATCTCTCGGTCTACACTAACGGTCACCGCACCCGGCCTCGTAGATTCTCCTCCAATATCTAAAATATCGGCCTTGTTCGCGATTAGCTTTGAAGCTCTATCTACAACTTTATCTATATCAGGTCTTTCAGTCGGTAAAAGCAACGTTTCTGAATCAGAGAAAGAGTCAGGCGTTAGATTCAGCACTCCCATTACGGTCAATTTGTTGTGAGGAAATACTTGCTCTCGCCTAGAATCCTCCCTGTCCCCTGACATCAGCTTACTATCGGCTCCGGATCAGACAGAGCAACTTCGTCACGTGAGTCATCAGGTAAAATATCGTCCGAAGATTCTGACGACTCTTCCGTAATCGGAGGAGGAGGTAGGGGTGCGAGCTCTCGTCCCTCGAGTAAAATTTGCAGATCTTTTCCCTCAAGCGTTTCTCTCTCAAGAAGGGAGTCCGCGATTTTATCCAAAACTTCGCGATGATTTTCAAGATCCTGTTTAGCAAAGTTGTAGCTCTCGGTAAGGAGGCGACTCACGGCTGCGTCGATTTGCCTAGCTGTTTCTTCGCTATAATCTTTCCTCTGCGCGAAATCTCTCCCTAGGAACACATCCCCACCTTCATCTGAATAAGAGACTGGACCCAGCTCCTCACTCATGCCGTACTTACAAATCATCTCGCGTGCCAGGGAAGTCGCTTGCTGCAAATCATTAGACGCGCCAGTGGAAAAATGGTCAAACACCAGATCCTCCGCAGCCCGACCCCCCATTGCATGTCTAATCATTGCTACAAGCTGCCTACGTGTCTGGCTGTACCTATCCTCTACAGGAAGAGTCTGAGTTACCCCGAGAGCCATCCCCCTTGGTATGATGGTGACTTTGTGCACCGGATCGGAATCTGGATTTAACATCGCCACTAGTGCGTGTCCCGCCTCATGATATGCGGTCACTCGCTTATCTTCATCGCTCATGATCATGCTTCTTCGTTCCGCACCGAGTAGAACCTT
Source organism: uncultured Spirochaetales bacterium (assembly GCA_964403555.1). Taxonomy (GTDB): domain Bacteria; phylum Myxococcota_A; class UBA9160; order UBA9160; family UBA6930; genus UBA6930. Next base: position 6,440 of record CAYOGP010000045.1, read on the forward strand.
ATCTTTCGCCATTTCGAAATCGTTCATTTCTACTCGCTGGGCGTCTCGGCGAGCGGCAAGAAGAGCAGCCTCATTCACTAAATTTCTTAAATCAGCTCCAACGAAACCCGGAGTACCACGTGCCAGAATGGCTAAGTCGACGTTATCAGACAACGGAACGCGCTTTGTGTGAACTTTTAGAATCGCATCACGACCCCTCACGTCCGGTCTTGGCACCACTACTCTTCGATCAAAGCGCCCAGGCCTAAGCAAGGCAGGATCCAACACGTCAGGACGATTGGTTGCCGCAATAAGGATGACCCCATCGTTACTCTCAAAACCATCCATTTCGACGAGCAATTGATTTAGAGTCTGTTCTCGTTCGTCATGGCCACCACCTAATCCTGCTCCTCGATGGCGGCCCACTGCATCGATTTCATCGATAAAAATTATGCAGGGAGCATTCTTTTTCCCCTGAAGAAAGAGGTCTCTAACCCTCGATGCTCCAACCCCCACAAACATCTCGACAAAATCTGAGCCCGAAATTGAAAAAAACGGTACACCTGCCTCCCCAGCAACAGCACGCGCAAGCAAAGTTTTTCCTGTCCCCGGAGTCCCTACTAACAACACGCCCTTGGGAATTCTTCCACCAAGCCTCGTGAATTTTTTAGGGTCGCGAAGAAACGCGATGATCTCTTCTAACTCCGCTTTAGATTCTTCGACGCCAGCAACATCGTCAAAGGTCACTCGGTGTTGATTTTCAGTGAGAAGTCGCGCTTTCGACTTCCCAAAACTCATTGCCTTTCCTCCACCTCCCTGCATTTGCCGGACGAAGAAAACCCACAAACCGACAAGAATCAAAAATGGTATCCACCAAACAAGCATTTGTTGCCAGACTGATGGTTCTTGGGCTGGTTTCGCCGTAATATGGATATTGCGTTCTTCAAGTTTATCCAAAAGCTCCTGTGTCATTGCTGGAACAAATGTTCGAAAGTCTTTACCTTCACTCATGACGCCATTTACATGGCCTTCTTCGATCGTCACCTCTCGAACTGACCCCTCATCTACTTTTGCAATAAATTCTGAATAGGAAATCTCCGTTGGAGTGGTCCTCCCTTGCCTAAGGACGCTTACAAGCAGAAGAATCATGACAAGAAGGACAGACCACAAAGCCATGTTTTTATAGAATTGACTATTCATTTCCGTCCCTCTCCTCTCCGCCAACAACTTGGCGCATCTCTTATTTCGTGAGCCAAAGGTCTAGGAATCAAGATTACTTACTCTGATGCCAAACCGCCTTACCTGCTCCCCTAAAAATTGCAGAACGTTCTTTAATTTCAAGAGCCTAGAACACCTCTAATCAGCCCTCATTCGCATTTCTGAAGCAGATCCCGCGATCTTTCTTCTCCATTTTCCAACCCAGAGGAAATTCGACAATTTTGCCTCGTGAGCCATCTCGAAGGAAGTTGATTGCCCTCGTCACATGAACCCTCGTCAACTCTCTCGATATTCCTGCCTCTTCGAAAAGCTTCGCCACAATCCTAGTAGCAAGAGAATCGTGCAATTCTTTAAAGCCAATAGAATCGATAACGAAACCATCGAAGGCCGAGTGCCTTACGAGCTCTAAGTACGCTTCGCCTACCTTCGCTTCAAAATATTCCCTGTCCGAGCCTTGCAAATCTCCAAATCGTCCTAACGCTCGAACGAGTTGAGGATTAAAAGCATTAGCCAAATCAGGTAACCACTTTTCTCTCAACAGGTTTCGTGTAAAACGCATGTCTCGATTGGAAGAATCCTCTCTCCACTGCAGCCCATTCGATACCGCATATTCTTCAATATCTTCTTTTAAGACACCGAGCAGCGGCCTTAAGATCCTTCCTTTTTTTGATATCTTGGTCATCCCCCTGAGGCTATCTGGAGATGTTCCGCGCAAAAGTCGCAACAAAATCGTCTCAGCCTGGTCATTAGCATGATGGGCGAAAACCAAGCGAGCCCCCATAGCGGAGGCCATCTCACTCAGTGCATCATGCCTGCAATCTCTAGCCGCCTCTTCCGAGCTCGGCCTCAACCTTCCCGTTTCGCGAAGACGACGCACCTCCGGATACGCATTAGCGAACTCTACGTTGACCCCTAATCTTTGAGCAAGCTCCGAAACAAAAGCTTCATCCTCCTCTGATTCAGTTCCTCGCAGGTGATGGTTAACGTGGGCGAGGGTCATGTTCTCTACCATGCCTGGGAGTCGGCTCAGGCAGTGACCTAAGACAGTGGAATCCAGTCCTCCCGAAACTGCAACGAGAATCGGCTTCTGGAACAATTCGAAGCGAAAGGAATTGCATGCCTCTTCTACTACTCTCGTCCCACTTAGATTTTTCGGAGGAGCATCAAATTTTTGCATGACTCTTAACCGATCCTGTGGCTTGCCATAATAGAAGCACCTCCACAGTAATAAACGATATCCGGTGACCGAGAACCGATTGTGCTCGGTCACCTCTCAGGTGAAGGCTTGAGCCTTTCGAGCACTATAATTTGCCCGATTAACTGAGATTTAGGCCGAACCTAAAATTGTTACGACAGCTGCTGCCGGTCCGTTTCCTAGATCGCCTCCGGCATTCTCTGCCAAGCCGATACGAGCTCCTTCAACCTGCCTACGTCCGCCCCGAGATCTCAACTGCTCTGTAAGTTCCACCAGCTGAGCACAGCCGGTCGCCCCTATCGGATGTCCTTTGCTCACCAAACCGCCACTTGTATTGACGGGAAGTTTCCCTCCAAGTCGAGTTTCACCATCGGAAACCATCTGGACAGGGCCACCAAAAGCCTCAGCGACTCCAATGTCGCCAAGAATCGAAAATTCCGCAGGGCTCGCTGCATCATGCAACTCCACAACGTCAACATCTTTCGGCCCCACACCAGCATCGTCGAATGCCTTTCTAGCCGCCCTAACGACGACGTCTCCTTCACCATCTCGCACACCTGATTGAATGGAGGTCGCCAGGACTCGCACAAAGGGCATTCCTTTTTGTTTCGCGTAATCCTCGCTACACAAAACTAAGGCTGCCGAACCGTCTCCGATTGGTGAGCACATCAAAAGAGTTAAAGGTCCCGCGATAGGCCGGCTCTCGAGCACTTCTTCAACCGATCGGTCTTGGCGATACTGGGATTTTGGATTCAAACTGCCGTGGAAATGACTCTTCGAAGCTGCCATCGCAAAGTCACGTTGCGTCGCCCCGCTACGCTCCATATAAGACTTCGCCTCGTTCGCATAAATATCCATAAACAGCGATCCAGCCCCTTCCGTTAAGACTTGTTCACCGTGTTCCGCTACTAACTCTTCGACGTCTACTGCGCGAGCAAGGGCAACAAATGCCCTTTTCTTATCCTCGTGCGTCATTTTTTCGGAACCTATTGCCAAAGCTACATCGCACTGCTCCGCGGCAATCGAAAGCCACGCAATATGAAAAGCACTTGAGGCCGATGCACATGCGTTTTCCACGTTGAGCATCGGAACGCCTTCGATTCCGGAGCCCGCCAGAGCAATCTGCGCGCGAATCATCTCTTGTCCCGTCAAAACGCCAGCAGCAGCATTTCCGAAGGAAACTAGCTCGATATCCTTCGCCTCCACGCCAGCATCTTGAACAGCACCAAGCGCAGCTTCGGTTGATAGAGAACGCACATTTCGTTCAAGAAATTTCCCGAACTGCGTCATGTAAGCACCAGCGATAACGACGGAACGCATATAATTTCCTCCTAGATTGAGAAATGTTATAGCAAATGGCCTAAGAAGAACAGAAATCCCAGGAGATAGAAAGGAAGCCCGTAACTAAAAAACGTTTTCGTCCGAAAAATTTCGGGTGTGCCCCTCCGCTTTCACTAGCATTTCCATATATTTCAGTGGTTCCTTGGAATCTTCTGCTTCGATTGCTAACCGCAAAAGCACCCTAAGATCACCTTTTAACCTATTAAGAATGCTTGAGAATTTCGCAAAATCACTTGAGTAGGTTCTCGCGAGTGCCAAGCAGGCATCGTTAAGCCGTAAATCCCGAATTCCTTCGGTTGACAAAGAACTACCTGCTAATGATTTTCGAAATCTCTCCTCTAATTCGTTTCTCTCCCTTTTTCGATCAAGCGGAGAGCGATTCTCCCTGTAGAGGCCTATGACCTCCTCTCTAAACCTTGAAAGCTTTTGATCAAACTTTCTGCTT
>CAYOGP010000046.1:0-10570 GCA_964403555.1 uncultured Spirochaetales bacterium
TTGTTGAGGGGGGGCTGTTACCGGCCAATATTTTTCCGTCGTTTACTGTAAGATTATCGATGTGGACACTAAGGGTCTCCGCAGCCATCTCCAATAGGAGTCCTTTCGCTTCTGCTGAAACTAGTCGCAACGCCTGCCCACTGTGTTCGACCGAGAGACTTCCCGCAGTTACGAGCTCCTCAGGCCCGAATGACGTATCCGCAGTTTCGAGTTGGACTATCTCTAAAGGAACCTCTAGTTCTTCGGCAACTATTCTGGTTAACGCTTTGCGAATGTTCTGACCAATTTCCACTTTTCCTGTAAATGCGGTAACAGTGCCATCGGAATTTATGCGTAGCCAAGTATCCATTTCAGGATTCATCGCTAGACTCGGCGAGACTTCCTCAGGCTTCATCTTTGTTTTTACTCAATGAACGGATAGCAGCAAGGATCCGGGGATGAGCTCCACAACGGCACAAATTTCTTTCGAGAGCTCTCCTGATTTCATTTTCATTTGGTTCGTCATTCCATGCCAAGAGGGAAGTAGCGGCCATTATCATGCCAGGAATGCAGTATCCGCACTGGCCAGCATCGTGGGCGATAAAAGCTGACATCAAGGCGTCATCGTCCGAAAGACCTTCTAATGTTGTGATCTCGCGTCCTTGTATCTCATCGAGTGTAAGACTGCAGGACTGAATAGCTTCGCCTCCAACGATGACCGTACATGCGCCGCATTGTTTTAGGCCACACCCGTACTTGGCTGCATAGAGGCCGAGTTCGTTTCGAAGTGTTGTCAATAAGGTCGTAGAGCGATCTATGTTCAACGTGTGTGAATGACCATTGACTTGGATTTCGATAGTATCTTTCTTCACGTGCATATTGTACAGAGTACTGATTGAATTCACCGAAGTTTGTCGAACAGTGGGACGAAACTTTTGATAACTTGGCACAGGAAAATTTCGTCCAAATGGAGCATCTTATGATTACTTTTAATTGCGCGCCTTCTAGTACTTCATCTGGGAATGGGAAGGTACGTACTTCTTACGAGAAAAGTTTTAGTATCGATATTCATTGCCATGTTCACACTGAAGAGGCTGCGAAATTGGCAGAAGATGCTTTCTCTCCTGAGAAGGAACCTGCACTGCGCCACGCGACGATGCATAGCAATCAAGTAAATCAAAAGCAGATGGCTGATTTGCATCCAAAATTGACGCAACTCTCCGAAAGAATCGCAGATATGGATCAAATGGGAATCAATATTCAAGCGATTTCACCCAGTCCGTTTCAGTTTTATTATTATACAGAACCCGACCTCGGCAGAATTTTATCAAGAACCGTAAATGAGAACCTTGCGACAGCCGCGAGTAAATACCCAGATCGCTTCGTCCCTTTTGGAACGGTCCCACTGCAAGATCCTCGGCTTGCAGTTGAAGAGCTATCTTATTGCATAAAAGAACTTGGGATGAAAGGAATTGAGATCTCTTCTCAGGTAAACGGTACAGAATTAACTAACGCAGACTTGGAGCCTTTCTGGGGTAAGGTCTGCGAACTTGATGTCCTCTTGTTTATGCACCCTTTGGGATTTACTGAAGGAACGCGTTTGACGGATCACTACTTCAATAACATCATAGGTAATCCGTTGGAGTCGACATTGGCCGTAAGCCACATGATTTTTGATGGCGTTTTTGAACGCCATCAAAAGTTAAAACTTTGCGTAGCTCATGGAGGAGGATATCTTCCAACTTATGCGCGAAGGATGGATCATGCGCATGCTGTTCGTCCAGATTGTCGAGAAAAGATAGAGAAAGCTCCCACTGAATATTTGAAACAAGTCTACTTTGATTCAGTTGTTTTCGATCCCGAGCATCTTGCACATTTAGTGCGTCTGTACGGGGCGGATCATGTGCTCTTAGGTACCGACTACCCATATGACATGGGAGAATCCGATCCTGTTGGGTTGATCGATCGAGTGAGTTCGATTTCTGCGACTGAAAGAGAAAAGATTGTCGGGGGTAACGCGTTGCGATTGTTGGGTCTGGAATTAAATGATTAGCTGTTATCCATTGCAATAGGATTGAGGGCTGTGATGAGAGAAGCTCTGAGTCTCTATTTGAATCGTTGCATGGCTAATACCGTAGTTTCTCCCAAGGGTTTCGTATGCTTTCTCAAGCAATCGGGAAGAAGAAATCTCCTCTGAAAGAACCACAATGTGGCATGAGAGTGCTATTCGTCGGCTTCCGATTGTCCACACGTGCAAGTCGTGTACATCGCTAACGCTTTCAATCGTTTTGAGAGATTTTTCAATTTCCCTCACGTCTAAATTTCTAGGGGCAGCTTCCATGAGAACATCAATTACGTCTCTTAATAAATAAAGGGCAGAAATGAGAATCAGAATGGAAATGAATACAGAGGCGACGGTATCAACCCAAAATGCTTCGAACCAAAGAATTGCAATCCCTGCCAATATGGCTCCTATGCTTCCGAGCATATCGCTGAGAATATGCAGCCAGGCTCCTCGAAGGTTCAAGTTGTGAGAATGTTCTCTTCTCAGAAGAAAGAGACATAGGATGTTTACGCTTAGCCCCGCGGTTGCGACAAGAAGTACAGTTTCTCCTGGCACTTCAACTTTGGAGCTATCCCAAAATCGTCCGAAGGCCTCTCGCAAAATCAATGCTGAAGTTACGAGAAGAAGGAGTCCTTGGCCAAGAGCTGCTAGCGCTTCTACTCGATGGTTGCCGTAGGTCCGATGTGGCTGTGCGGGTTTTTGTGCTAGCCAAGAAGCTAACAGAGCCAGGCCCAGAGCAGAAATGTCCGAAAGCATATGGCCCGCGTCGGCTAAAAGGGCGAGCGATCCGCTCAAAAGCCCAAACGTCAATTCAAGTAGAAAAAATAAGGAAGAGAGGCTCAGGACCAAGGCTATGGTCCTGAAAGTTGAGACGTTATTCTCTTCCATCTTTTCGATTGGCTTGTTCGTAGATATGCCCTTTAAAATCGACACCGTTCATGGCTAGCAACTCTTAAGCTCGGCTCTGTGCAATTCCCAAAGCCAAGTCCTTGGCTAATCGGTGCAGTTATCATTTTGCATCTGATGGCGTTAGTGACCAAAGAGGGTCGTATTTTGGCGCTACAGAGACATTGAGAAGAGCTCTTACCTCTGCCAAAGGAAGAACGAGCATTGTCTCCCATGGCGCCGAGGTCAGCCATTCAGTCTTGCGCCCCGCTAGAAATGCTTTCCATAAGAGCCTACGGTCTGCCGCGCCTTTTGCATTCAAATAGGCCATCAAAGCAATAAATCCTATCCCCCAGTGCCAATTCTGTGCGAAGTCAAAAGCGAGTAACGCAGCTTCTCCACGCAAATCTCGACCGTAGCCGGTTACGACGTGCCATAAGTCATGAGTATCACGTCTTCTAGTAACGAAATACAGTAAATCTTCTGGGCAACCTTCGTAGAGTGGAGTTTTCTCGCTTGCTTGGACGAGGCCAGATGCAGTTATCTCTCCCTCTCGCATAAATTTCGCGTAAGTAAAGCCGAGGCTTTCGATCGGAAGCGTCTCTAGTGTGCTTAAGTCCGTCAAAGTGGGCAGAATCTCAGGTCTATCAGAGAGTAATTTTTTACCACCTTCGCTTGAACGAAATCGATTAAGACCCCGAAGGTCGGCATTACCTCGAAGTGCATCAATAATTTCAAAAACATATTCGGTTCTTCCAGGGTCTTTATAAAGTTTCCTCCACGCTTGGTATGCCTCGTTCCAGCGCATTGAACGATCTGGAGAGACAGCTATTAATTCTTTTTCTGATGGATATCCGTGGTGCTTCATTCTGCGCATTATACCGATCGCCTATCCCCTAACAAACTGCTTCAAAAAGGCCTCTTCGCCATCGCTGCTGCCAAAAAGAATCAACTCGCTGTCTGAGGGTAAAACGTAGTCGTGTCGGGGATTTAATTCGGTTCCAAAGGATGATTTAACTGCTACAACACTACATCCACTGTCTTGGCGGATTCTGCTCGATTGGAGAGCCTTGTTTGTGAGGGTGTTCGGAGTTCGAACCCGAAAGAGTCCCATCTCTTCGGTTAGCATGACTATGTTTCCTCTCCTCAAGCGATTCATGATCATGGTTGCACCAACAGATCCATAGGAGAGCCCAAAGTCGGCTCCTGCTCTCCGAAGTGTCGAGACGGTTCTCTCCGCCGTTGCACGGCTTATGATTTGAATATCGGGGCGGAGTCTTCGGATGTAGATTGTCAAGTAAACATTAAGATCGTCGTCTCCAGTACTAATGATTACGGCGGGAGCCTCCATGATTTTGGCTCTTTTAAGAATTTCCAAGTCTGCCGCACTGCCCAAGACGTCGTGCGCAGAATCCATTATGAGCGCCGCATTTTTTTCGACGACTCGGTAATCGAGTTCTCTTGAGTCGAGCTCTCTGCACACGGCGCGTCCAACCCTACCTGCTCCAATTACCAGGACAGGCTTGTTGGTAACGTTGTAGATTACGAAAGCCTCGTCATAGCGATTCAGCTGTTCGCGTGTGCCTGCTAAAATCAACACGGTGTTTTCCGTAACGACGGATTCAGCTTCCGCAGGTTGCAAGATGTTTCCATTCCAAAGGCCAACAACGACCACGCTGAAGCGCTCGCGTATCGCATTTTCGCGGAGCGTCTTTCCGACTAGAGGGGTACGATCTGCTGCAGCTTGAGCAAATAGGAGATCGTCCGATTTTCCTATTGGGTGGCTCACGGAGTCTCCGCCAACAAATCGATTGGCGAGCCATTGACCGAGGGTATCCGCTACTTGGAGCACCTCGTCGGCTCCCGCTAGCTCCAACACATCAACAGAATCAATGTGATCCGCTGTTGCGAGGATGGGTGCGTTTTCGTTGATCCCGCGGGCATTAAAAACCACATTGGTGTTTATCACATCACTGTTCGTGGTCGCGATGAGTGCAGCGCTCGAGGCGCGCAGGTTTTTATAAGTGTCGGGGTCGTCTAGGGGGCCTAGTCCCACCGATAAGCCTTCCTCCCGTAGGCGCAAAGCTTCTTCGAGCTCAGGAACTACTAGGACATAGGGGTATTGAAAACTTATGAGGCGAGGTATGAGTGAACGTGTAATGGATTCGTCCCGGGTGAGTATCACATGATCCCTAATGTATTCAGGAAGCACTCGAGGCGCGCGCGCTGCTCGGTGTGAAGCCATCCATGGTTCATAAAAAAGCCTGATGAATGTAAATGGCAAGAGAACCAGAAGCAGGATCATTCCCGAGAGCAAGACTATGAGGGAAAAAATTCTGCCTGCATCCGATTGAAAAGTGATATCGCCGAAGCCTAGCGTAGACATCACGGTCAACGTCCAGTAGAGACCGGTGACCCAACCGTGGCTTTGGCCCTCCAGGCTCATCATGTGCTGAAAGAGAAGTGTGTAGAGGAGGATGAGCGTTGCAACTCCCGCTAGGAACTTACACAGGCTTATGATTCCCGCGTGACTAGCACGGGTTCTAAGTAGGTCGGGAGATTGTGGGCGTAGAAGTTTCATGCCGAGGGGTTCTGCTTGACAGTAGTCTACTGAAATTGTCGCAGACGGCCCGAAACTAAAAGAGGGTGAGGTGACGAAGCCCCGCTAGGGGCTTCGTCAGTAGACCAAGAGTCCCAGGTGGAGGAGAAGAGTACACCTGGAAAACTCTCAACTGCGGAATGCCCATGCCACTGTTCATCCTGCCTTGTCTACTTTTCGACCTCCAAGGTCTAGACCTTGCCTAGAAGGCGAAGCCCATACCTAAGCTTAGTTCGTCTGCCTCTTCGCCTGATTCGGCGTCGAAGTTCCGATATTCAGCTTTGAGCACGACATTTGGGTGCGGCTTATAAGTTAAGCCGAACGTAAGAATGTCTAGCTCTTTGCTGCCGGTTGCGGTGTAGCCCGTCGGCATCTTGTCTTGTGGATTGACATGCTCGAAGCGGAAGAACGGTGCGAAGTATTGTCTCCCACCGAAGAGGTGCTTTCCAAGGTCGTAAGCCACTTCGCCGTAGTATCCTTGGGCCTCTTCCGCGATAGCGGCTGTTGCCGATTTACCTAGGACGCTGTTGAGCTCAGCTGCGTCGTCAAGGTCGGACTGAACGTACATTGCTCGCGTTTCAAAACCGGCATAGTTCCACTGGCCATGGATTTCCCAGATCGTAAGATCTGCATCGGGCATCTTGGTTCCACTAACTTCCTGATTATGGGAAGTCGCACCAAAATAGACCGAGCCACCGACACTCAGTGAAGGCATAAGCTGGTAGTCTGCACGGGTAACCCATCCGATGTCCTCAGCTAGGGCCTTGGCGCCTTTTTGGCGACCGCTTCGAACGCCCGAGTTCGAGAAGCCGTCAGCATTGAGACTAGTGATTAAGTAACTTCGGTATTCGAGGTTGCCTCCGATATTGCCGAATATCCCTATGCCGTTTTCGCGCCATGTACTTGGGATAATGTACTTCTCACTATGCGGACGTTGGACACCGTGGAACGTGTTTGGCTCGTGGATTTCGTTTAGAAAACCCATTGGTACCAGGAGAATACCGACTCGAGCGTTCAAATATTCCTTCCAAAAGAATTCGAGAGCGGCGAATTCCACGGAAACGGAGCCACCTCCGTAGGTTTCCGTTGCGCCGGTTGTGGCATGTTCGAATTCAATCTCAGCGTTGAACAGGATGTTCTCACTGAACTTGTACCCCATGTACATAACCCATCGGTAGAAGTCAGATCTATTGAGATCTGAATCGGAACGAAGATTTCCATCGGCATTACTGAACGATCCTGAACTTTCGTCGCTCACGTAATTGGTCCAATATCCTTCACCATACCCACCGATCGATAAACCTCGCTCTACACCGTAAATCTTTGAGGCTGCGGGTCCGAGGCCATACGCACTTACTAGTTCTTTGTCTTCAGGTACGGCGACCTGGGTACGAAGTCTTTCGATCTCGCCGATCATACCTTCCATTTTTGACTCGAGGCTCGCGATTCGGTCATCGCGGTCCCGCACTTCGTCAGCATGCCCATCTGCCCATGAAGCAGTAGAAATGCCAACAATTAGGGCCACCAAAAGGGCGCCCATCTTAGGCAAATATCTCACAGATCAATTCCATTCTTGTTATTACCGTCTCCGGTAACGGACGACTCTGTGCTCTTTGGCCTCGGGTCTTATGTTTTGTAGCTCTAGGCTTTCTAGATTCTTAAATCTTTGGACCCTGCCGGACGAGGGGGTAAGTCAAGAAAGGTCGTATGCTTACACCTTCGGCATTTCACTTCGACGCCACCGTCCGCCCATTTAGCGAGAAGGCTCCCGCAAGAGCACCGGCAGTCGTTTGCCTGTCGAGTTTTGTGGCTTTTTTCGGTTTTTGCTTCGTAATTACTCATAGTTTGTCCAAAGAAATTGAAATTCGTTTTCAATTAAACTTCGAAAAGTGCCATTCGTCAAGTTAAAAACGAAAGCGATTTTCATTTTCATTAAAAAAGGTTCTTCTTTGCCACCTTTACACGCCTGATATTGGTTTTTGCCTTAGCTGAGGCACCTCGTGCTCAATGAGCGGGCAAACGTCTCGTGTAGAGCGATCAGAGTCGCGATTAAACTGGCACAGATCTTGCTACTAACAAGGTGAGGGCTCACAAAGGTGGTGCCCCAGGTTAAGCGCGCTGCTCTCAGTCGGCGCGATGGAGGTATGAAATATGTTAGATCGATTGCGCCGCTGGGCGCCTATCGCGTTTGTCGCGGTTTTATTCAGCTCGGTAGCCGATGTCGCTCATGCAGATGAGATCAATTCTGGAGATACAGCGTGGATGCTTACGAGCTCCGCTCTCGTTCTTTTGATGACCCTTCCAGGCCTCGCACTTTTTTATGGCGGGCTCGTACGGGGACGGAATGTTCTTTCCGTATTGATGCAATGTCTCATTTCGGCAGGCATGGCGGGCTTGGTTTGGGTTTTAGTCGGATACAGTCTCGCTTTTGGCGAAGGCAACCAGTTCATTGGTGATTTTTCGATGCTCGGGTTGAATGGAATCACGGCTGATTCTGTGTCGGGTACGATTCCCACCTATGTCTTCGTCGCTTTTCAAGGAATGTTCGCGATCATTACCCCCGCTTTGATGTTGGGCGCTTTCGCGGAACGAATGAAATTTAGTGCCTACCTGGCATTTATCACAATTTGGTTGCTCGTCGTCTATTGCCCGTTGGCCCATATGGTCTGGGGTGGCGGTTTAATTTCAAGTTGGGGAGCCGTAGACTTTGCTGGGGGCCTCGTGGTTCACATGTCTAGCGGATTTTCGGCGCTAGCTGCAGCCATATTCATTGGTAAGCGTAAGGGGTACGGCTCTCACGCGATGCCACCTCATAATCTACCGTTTGCGGTAATTGGAGCAGCTCTACTTTGGGTAGGGTGGTTCGGATTTAATGCGGGCAGCGAGCTCGCAGCTGATGGCGTTGCCGGTCTGGCGTTTATAACCACGAATACCGCAACCGCTACTGCGGTCTTGGTTTGGGTTGCTATCGAATGGTTTAGGCACGGCAAGCCGACCGTTCTCGGTGGTGCGACCGCGGCCGTGGCCGGTCTAGTGGCGATTACGCCCGCTTGCGCGAATGTGACGCCTATCGGGGCTATGGGAGTCGGCGCTGGCGCAGCGATACTTTGCTATCTGGCCGTGGCGATCTTGAAGCCTAAGATGGGTTATGACGACTCTTTGGATGTGTTCGGAGTGCACGGCATTGGTGGTGCATGGGGTGCCATCGCAGTAGCGTTACTCGGGTCGGGGGCCACCTTGATGGTCCAACTACAGAGCGTGATCTTTACTGCGATCTTTGCTCCGGTAATGACAGTTATTATTCTTTTCGTATTGAAATTATTCATGGGCAGCTTGTCCGTGGATGAAGAGGAAGAGGCAGAAGGTCTGGATCTCTCACTTCACTCAGAGAACGCGTACAGCGAATAGAGGAGAAAAGGAATGCAGCTGATCAAGACTATTATCAAACCATTCAAGCTTGAGGATGTGCGCAATGCTCTGAACGAGTGTGGTGTTTCGGGTATGACCGTGACTGAGGTCAAGGGCTTCGGCCGTCAGAAGGGACATACTGAACTCTACAGAGGTGCAGAATATGTTGTGGACATGCTCCCAAAGATCTCGATCGAGGTCGTTGTGGGTGACGACCAGCTGAGCGCTGCGATCGAGGCCATCTCGCAATCGGCAAACACTGGAAAGATCGGAGACGGTAAAATCTTTGTGATTCCGGTAAGCGACGCGATTCGAATTCGGACGGGAGAGCGCGGAGACAGCGCACTCTAATAAAGTCAAGTACCGCAAAAGGGCGTAGGAGCTGGATTTTTCTGGCTCCTACGCCCTTCGTCATCTGGTATGCAGATTGAGTGAGCTAGAGTATTCACGATCACTGATGAAATACGGACTTCTCTACATTTCAGACTACCGACCTGAGGTCCATGGATCAGAAACCAAATATTATTCAGACCTTCTGGAAGAAATTGATCTAGCCGAGTCCTTAGGCTTTGAAGGCGTATTTTTTGCCGAGCATTATATAGGAGGATACGGATTTCCTGCGCCAACGGTGCTCGCGACAGCAGCCGCGCAGAGAACTCAACGCATCAGAGTTGGGACTGGAGTAGCTCTTCTCCCTTTAAGCAATCCGGTGCAGATCGCAGAGCAGTATGCCATGGTCGATATTTTGAGCGGTGGCAGGCTGGACTTTGGAATAGGGAGGGGGGTTTTAAAGGCCGAGTACGATCTTTTTGGAATTGATGAAGCAGAGAGCCAGGAACGGTACCAGGAGGCCTTAGATGTTATTCGAAAAACGTGGACTCAGGACCTCTTGAATCACGAAGGAAAACATTATCAATTTCACGAAGTAGCTCCTCATCCGCACCCCGTGCAACGTCCGACTCCTCCTATTTGGGCGGCGTGTGCTGCTTCTCCAGAAAGCTTTGTATGGGCAGGGTCACAAGGCTTCAATCCAATGCTGGCTCCGTTTGCTTTTATCGATAGAAGTATTTTGGTTAAACTTCTTAAATTATATTGGGATTCTCGAGCGGAGGCTGGATTCGACCTTGAAGCTGCAGAAGTTCTTGGGGTTTATCATCTTTACCTCGATCCTTCGGACACCAGAGCACAGGAAGTCGGTGAAAGGCATTACCGTGAGTATTGGAAATTTTTCGCAAAGCTGAACCAAAAGGCCACCTTCGAGTCGAAGGCTTATTCTCGCTATCGCGGAAGCCTTGACGAAGTATTGCTGGCGGCTCCCTACAAAGATCTAGACGACAATGATTGTGTCATGTTCGGGTCACCTGAGCATTGCGCAGAGCGTCTTACACGAGCAAGCCGAGACTTTGGTATCACGTATCCGATATTCGAGGTAAACTTTGGAGGTATTGGCCACGAAGAGGCAATGCGTTCCATTGCGATGCTCGCGGAGCAGGTTATGCCGAAGGTCATAGATTAACGTTGTTTTCTTAAGCCCTAAGGAGCTTTTATGAAATTCGGTGTGTTCCTACCGAACGGTAGTGATGGCTACATGATCACTAAAGCGATTAAACCCTATCCTCCAACTTGGGAACTTA
>CAYOGP010000047.1:0-6609 GCA_964403555.1 uncultured Spirochaetales bacterium
TCTAGTAGTGCTACTCACGGATTGAGGACTGCTGGGCTAACGAAAAGGTTTCCTTCTTCTTGCAGGGACGACCGAAGGTCATAAACCCAGGTGGATTCCAAGAGGGCCCGTCGGTCTCCTAAAAGGCGATTGGCAGCTTCGTCGAGACTGTTCTCTAGGCTGGCGATTTCCGGCGCTCTCCGATCTAGAATTTCGACAAGTATCCTTTCGTCTCCAATCTTGAAGATCTGTTCTATGGTTCCGATCAAGTCACTCGTGAAAATTGTTTCAGTGATTTCAGTCGCCAGATCAAGTCCATCGATAGAGCTACCCCGCCTTAAAGAGTCAGGGCGTTCAAGCGTAAGACCTTTTTCTCGGACGACATCAGTTAAGCTTTTCCCTGTCTTTACCGCAGAGAGCAGTTCATCGGATAATTTTTCTGCGAGTAATTTAGCGCTTTCCATTTTTAGCATCTCTGAACCTAGAACAGTTTGAGCCTCCTTCAGGGGGATCACCCGGGCGGGGGTTCTACTATCAACACGGATCAAGTGTAATCCGTAGGAGGTCTCAATTTGCTTACTGACTATGCCAAGTTCTAAATCAAAGGCGACTTCTGCAAATTCGGGCAACATCCCTTCGCGTCCGAAAGTTCCAAGGAATCCGCCCTGGTCTTTCGTACCTTGGTCCATAGAAACGTCTTTTGCGACTTGCTCGAAACTTTCACCCGAAAAAATGCGTTCCGCTGCCTTTTGAATCGTCTTTCGACTTTGGGTTTGATCGGGATCAGAAATATCGTTTTTAGCAATTAAAATGTGTCGGAGTGCGACTTTTTCAGGTCGGTTGAATTCATCGTGGCGTTCCTCGTATGCCGCTGCTATTTGGTCTGTTTCTTTCTCAATGAAATCTGAAATTTCAACATCGTCGAAATGGAGAACGTCTGCGAGGTCTTTGGGGTCAAACCCAACCCAAGCTATATCGACTTCTTCTTGGGCGTAGAGCAGAGACGCTACGGCCTCTCGCCTAGTAACGGAAGCACTCTGTCTTATTAGCCGAGAGAGTTTTGACGTTAATAGTTCATCGCGAAGGCGCTCCTGAAGTCTTCTCAGTGTGCCGTATTCGCGTTCTGCAAAGGTGGTTACGGCCTCTTCGTCTATTTCTCCTTCGTCGTTCACGACGCCGGGGAGTGAGCGGAGAAACTCTCTAACTTCTAGGTCACTAACTACGATTCCAAGCCGCTCGGCTTCGGAGGCTAGGACTCCAGACCGTATCAGTGAATCGACAGCATATTTGTCGAACTGTCCACTTTCCGCCATTTCGTCGATATACTGGCCGTACTCCTCCCGAAGCTCTTCTATTTGCCCATCTCGCAGACGAGCGAAATCACGAGTGGTGTAACTGCGATCTAGTACCTGAACTGCAGTATTATTCCTCGCTCCTGGGGCCGGACCACCTCCCCCAATACCAAAGGTGAACACGAATACCCCCCCGACACCTATTATGATGATCCAAAGCAGCCACTTTTGACCTTGTCTGAGGATACTGAGCATCGTTGTCTCCTCGGCTCGTCCCAGAGCCTCGCGCATTCTGTGATTCGAGATGCGTAACTTCTAACTAGTCACTCTACTTTAAGCTGGCAAGTAAAGGATTCAAGGCAGGCCTTAAAATCACTGGAGGTAATGCTTGCCCAGCACCCAGGGGGCTGGTACTGTGGGGTCGGTAGAATCCGATATAAAACCGACACTTAGAGTCTAGTGTCCAACAACTGTGAGGCAACGCCTTACGCCCGTTAGAAAACCGGTGGGGCGGCGCCGATATGAAAATGAGGCTCAATAAGATAACGGGAGCAAGCGTATGTCCCTAAATCGTATTCTTGGTTGGTTTTCAAATGATCTCGCTATTGACCTTGGAACGGCGAACACCTTGGTGTTTGCCAAGGGCAAGGGGATAGTTGTTTCAGAGCCCAGCGTTGTGGCCGTCGTAAAAGAGGCACGGGGTCCCGACAAAGTTCGATCTGTTGGCCGAGAGGCTAAAGAGATGTTGGGTAGAACACCTGGCAACATTGTCGCCATCCGTCCTATGAAAGATGGAGTGATTGCCGACTTCGAAGTCACTGAAGCAATGCTTCGTTATTTTATCGAACGTGTCCACAATCGGTCGTCAACTTTGGTTAGACCTCGCGTCGTAATTGCTGTTCCGTCTGGAATAACATCCGTCGAACAGAGAGCTGTAAAGGAATCCGCTTTATCGGCAGGAGCACGCGAAGTTTATCTGATAGAAGAGCCGATGGCCGCGGCACTGGGAGCTCAGCTTCCTGTTACCGAGCCCTCAGGGAACATGATTGTCGACATAGGTGGTGGGACGACTGAGGTGGCTGTGATCTCTCTCTCCGGAGTGGTTTATTCCAATTCCACGCGTGTTGGTGGCGACAAAATGGACGAGGCGCTCATTAATTACATTAAACGCAAGTACAACCTACTGGTGGGCGAGCGAAGTGCTGAAAAGATTAAGATTGAAGTAGGGACAGCTTTTCCCGAGAACGAATTGAGGGTAATGGAAATTAAAGGCCGTGATTTAGTTGCTGGAGTTCCTAAAACTCTAGAGATTAAATCCGACGAAGTCCTTGAGGCTTTACAGGAGCCGATCAATGCTGTTGTCGAAAGTGTTAAATTAGCACTAGAACGTACGCCCCCAGAGTTGGCCGCCGATATAGTTGATAAGGGGATCGTTATGGTTGGCGGGGGAGCCCTTTTGAGAAACCTCGACATTCTCTTGCGCGAGACTA
Source organism: uncultured Spirochaetales bacterium (assembly GCA_964403555.1). Classification (GTDB taxonomy): domain Bacteria; phylum Myxococcota_A; class UBA9160; order UBA9160; family UBA6930; genus UBA6930. Next base: position 2,762 of record CAYOGP010000047.1, read on the forward strand.
CTGGGCTGCCGGTTATGGTTGCCGAGGATCCCTTGACCGCAGTGGTGCTGGGGACTGGCCAATGTCTTGAAGAGTTAAAGCTCCTTCGGGACGTGTCGATTACATCGTAACCTATCCCCATCTGCACGAGTAATGCGAGAATTTTTTAAAAAGGTTCGCCTCCCGTCCCTTTTGGTTTTGCTAATCCTTCTTACGCTCTCGTCTATGTTGGTAGGTGAAACTCCCCGCCGTTCGGTTAACGAGAATCTCGTCCAAAAATTGTTGTTCGATATTGCGAGCCCTGTGCAAAGTGTTATCAGAATCCCAATTCGTTTTATCCTTAAAACCTGGGAAGACTACGTCCATCTTATTGATTTGAAGAGCGAGAATGAAGTTTTAAAAGGAAGGCTTCTTGTCCAAGAGAAGGAAATCCTTGAATATCAGGAGGCGCTGGTGTCCAGCGGACACCTGCAGAGACTTGCCGAGATGCGCGCGAATTTTAAAATTCCTTTACTTCCTGCAAAAATAGTAGGTCAAGATGTTTCGCCTTGGTTTCGATCAATTCTGTTAGAACGAGGCGGGGATGGGCTTGTCAGAGGGGGAATGCCGGTGGTAGCAGACACTGGCCTTGTGGGCATAATCACGGCCACTTCGCCGACAACTTCGCGTGCGATGTTGATCCTCGACAGTCAAAGTTCTTTGTCGGGAATAGTCCAACGAAGTCGTGCAAGGGGTTTGGTACGCGGTACGGGGACAAGGTTACTCGATTTTGTCCTTATGGTACGAGGTGATGACGTAGAGCCGGGTGATGTAGTTCTGACGTCAGGCATTGATGGGATTTATCCACAAGGATTAAAAATAGGAGAAATTTCAAGAGTGAATTATGCCGAAGACAGATTGGTGCAAGTCGCCGAGCTAGCTCCAGCAGTAGACTTTGGAAGAATGGAACAGGTTTTCATTATGGAAAAGCGCGGACTCACGATGGATCTTCTTTTCAAGGATCGTAATGATTCGGAGAGTGACAAACGGAGCAAGAAGAAAGTTCGGTAACTTTAGAAGAAACTTTTTAATGCGAGGTTCCTTTGACGAACGGACATTCGATAACAGTAATTCTCTTGGGATTTCTCGCCCTGATTGTAAGAAGTACGTTCGTCTCTGAATTCCCAACGTTACTTATTCCAGATGTATCCTTTTTACTCGTAATTATTGCGGCAAGATATCTGAAGCCTGCGGTGGGGCTTTTAGTTGCTTGCCTATTGGGATACATCACTGACCTGTTATCGGAGTCACCTGCAGGATACCATGCCTTTCTTAGGCTCATTGCCTTCTATCTCACAGTTACCTTCTACAATCAGTTTCAGCTAGATCGACTTTTCGTTTTTGTTCCTTTCGTTTTTGCGATTTCATTTTTCGACTCTATTGCTGCATGGATACTTATGAATCTGATTGGAAGCAAAACGGTCTTAACTTTACATGGTGTGGGGGGTATGATGCTTCTAGCAATTGTAAATGCAATATCTGCCCCGGCAATTAAGGGTTCGTACGACTTTTTTGCGAGTTTTCTGGGGAAGGGAAATCGCACAAAGGCTGTAGATTTCTCGTCAGAGTCGCGCTGAGTTGAGGTTTTAATGAACAGAGACCTTGGCGGAGGTCCTGAGCAGGTTCTTCATGGCCGCATAATCATTTGCGGAATAATGATTGCGGTTACTTTTTTGATATTTCTGATCAGGCTTTTTCAGCTTCAGATAATCGAAAGCAATGTTTTTAAGAAAAAAGCTCAGAATAACTCCATCCAAATAATTCGCCTGGACGCTCCTCGAGGGCGAATGCTCGATCGACATGGAAATGTGTTGGCAAGTACTCGACCTTCTTTCGGTCTTTTAGCTGCTCCGCATGAGATTCATGACCTGAGAGGAACCGCGACGCTTCTCGGACACTTGACGGATCGACCGGAGAGTTGGTTCTTGGAGCGTTTAGGTTCCCTGCCATGGGAAAAGAGGTTTCAGCGTACGAGAATTATAGATGACCTGTCTTTTGACGTGTTTTCTCGAATCGAATCGCACTTATATGCCTTGCCCGGAATATTTACCGATGTGCAACCAAGACGTCACTATCGAAATGGAACAAGGGCAGCGCATTTGTTGGGCTATTTAGGAGAGGTTCAAGCGGTTCAGTTAAAGAGGGAAGAGTTTTCTGACTATTTAGGAGGCGATGTTGTTGGGCAATCGGGCCTAGAGAAACGTTTCGAAGCTCATCTTCGCGGCCGGTCCGGTGGTAGGACAGTCTCAGTCGACGCGTCAGGTAGAGTAATCGAAACGATTGACGAGGTGTCGCCCACCCGTGGTAGGGATATAACTCTGACAATCGATCTTGATCTTCAGACCACTGCAGAAAGGGCTCTCGCCACTTTTGCAGACAAAGATTTTAGGTCTGGCGGAATCGCAGTCGTTGCGGTTGAAACCGGCGAGATTTTGGCGATGGCGTCACATCCTACCTACGATCCCAATGACTTTTCCGGAGGTATAGATTCTGAGTCGTGGTCGAATATCACTAGGGACAAAGGAAAGCCTTTGGTCAATCGTGCTTTACAGAATTATCCGCCAGGTTCTGTCTACAAACCTATCGTCGCGTCAGCGTTGCTGGACGACAGATTGATCACTCCGCAGGACGAAGTAACGTGCAATGGAGTGTTTCGATTTAAGGGTCGAGATTACCGTTGCTGGAAACGAACTGGTCATGGGAAGGTTGATTTGCACCAGGCCCTTCGAGAGTCCTGTGACGTCTTTTTTTACCAAAACGGTTTAAAGATCCATATCGATAGGCTGGCTGAGTTTGCTCAGTTTTTCGGTTTGGGAGCTCGCCCAAAACTATCGCTTGGACAAGAAGCCGCTGGTCTGGTTCCATCTTCTGACTGGAAGAAAAAACAATTTAACGAGCCTTGGTATCCAGGCGAGATGCTTTCTGTTTCCATCGGACAAGGGGCCAACCTGATGACTCCTCTGCAGCTGGCAGTCAGCTACGCGACCATCGCTAATGGAGGTACTCGGTATCGCCCCAGAATATTACGGAGTATCGCTACTTCCACGGGGATCGAAACTTCATCAGAGCCGGAAGTTCTAGGAACGCTCCCGATTTCTTCCGAGACTTTGAGGGAAGTCGTAGTAGGACTCGAGTCTTCGGTGGAGCACCCTAATGGCACCGGGACCGCTGCTCGATTGGACGGAATTAGAGTTGCAGGTAAGACTGGAACAGCTCAAGTCGTCCGTCTTGAAGCGACGGAACATCTCGAGGATCAGGATATCCCAGTTCGATATCGCGATCACGCATGGTTTGGGGCGTTTGCACCTGTGGATAAACCAGAGATCGCAGTTGCGGTTTTTCTCGAGCACGGTCTTCATGCAAGTACGGCAGCCGCTCCAATAGCAGCTGAGATTTTGGGGGATTATTTCAAAAATCGAAATTTGAAAACCGGAAAGACACTTAGTTACGAGAGGTATCAGACTGTCGCTAATTGATCGCCGCTCGAGTAAAAGACTGGACTGGATATTTCTAAGTCTAATTTTGTTATTAACGGTGCTAGGGCTTGCCAACCTTTATTCGGCCACCTACGCCCAAGGAGCGCCTGGCTTACCCCCTATCTTTCGGAGGCAACTATTTGCTCTCAGTGCTGCAGTAACTGCTCTGGTAGTCGTTGCGTTAATTGATTATCGAAAACTGGAGCGTTTTTCAGGTGTTATCTTTGTTGGAACACTGATTCTGCTTGCTTCCACCCTTGTCTTCTCTCCTCTAATTCAGGGTAACCGTTCGTGGCTTTTATATGGCTCTTTCAGCGTTCAACCTTCAGAGTTCGCAAAAGTTGGTCTAGTGAT
>CAYOGP010000047.1:6709-10507 GCA_964403555.1 uncultured Spirochaetales bacterium
TATATGGCTCTTTCAGCGTTCAACCTTCAGAGTTCGCAAAAGTTGGTCTAGTGATTGCGATGGCTCGTTACCTCCACCATCACCCCCCCGTCCAAAAGAGCACGTTGCGTGATCTATTTATTCTTGCTTTTCTCGCTTTTTGTCCCGTGTTTCTAATTGTCTTGCAGAGAGACTTAGGTGTCGCCGTTTTGACAGCTCTTATTGCGTTAACGTATTTACCTTTTCTTAGGGTTACAGCGAAGGTATGGGCAGTTTTAGGTTTTAGCGGAGCGGTATTTTTGTTCGGAGTGTGGAAGTTCTTTCTGAAAACCTATCAGCGAGATCGAATTCTTGATTTCTTTGACCCGAGCAGAGACCCACTCTCATCGGGTTATCAAGCATTGCAGTCTAAGATTGCCGTTGGTTCAGGGGGAGTTTTTGGACGGGGCTTCTTGGAGGGAACCCAGACTCACTTGCAGTTTTTACCGACCAAGCATTCGGACTTTGTGTTTTCTGTCTTAGGTGAGGAATGGGGATTCTTAGGAACGTCAATCGTAATCTTTCTATATGTAACTATGTTAATTTGGGGACTTTCGATTGCGCGAAATGCGAAGGACACCTTTGGAGCGATGGTTGCTATAGGTGTTACAGGAATGTTTTTCTGGCCTGCTGCAATGAATATCGGAATGGTTCTAGGGCTTGCTCCTGTGATAGGATTGCCTCTTCCTCTTTTCTCCTATGGCGGGTCTTCTCTTGTTTCTGCATATATTGGGCTGGGTCTACTGCTTAATATTTCGATGAGGCGCTACATCTTTTGACCAGGCTTCAGGGTGAAACATTCCGGCGGATTGCAAGAGAACCCGTGCGTACGGTTTTGGTCGTTTATTCAATTGTCATCAATCCTGGTTCATCGCTTCATCGATGGGCACTTGAGAAGCATTGACCAGTTCGCGTCTTCTCCCCCCGCGATCGGAAACAGGTGCTCAGAGCCCTAGGAGAAGAAAGGGTTGAAATGGAGTGATCCTGTGGCGGTGTAATTTTAACTCGCAGGCTAATCCACTAAGCGCTTAACCATTTCCTCAAAAGCATCTTTTGGTCTCGCGCCGGTGATTTGTTCTACAACCTCGCCGTTTTTGAAGGCGAGAACTGTCGGGATCGCTCGAACGCTAAATTTCCCAGGTGTTGCCGGATTTTCGTCGATATTCATTTTTGCGATGACTACGTCTTCACCGTAAGCCTCCGCTAAGCCCTTTACGATTGGGCTAATGGCTCTACATGGAGCGCACCACTCGGCCCAAAAGTCTATGATTGCGGGTTTTCCTGCTTTAGTAATTTCGGTTTCAAACGTTTCATCAGTAACTTCAAGAACTTCCGGCACAATTCCCCCACGGGTTGAATTTTTCAAATAGCATAGCAGGACTTGAGCCTTTCCCCTTCCGATTGAGTTGCAGTTTCCTAGAATTCAGGGCAATGCCTACTTTATTTTCTCCTGTGGAACATGCGCTTAACGTCTTTCGTGAAGGAGCCCGGCTCAAGACTCTTCTTGCTGGGACTGAAGCAACCGAGTTTTGCGTAAAGGCTGCTGAGATTGTTAGCGAGACCTTTCGCGAAGGGAAGAAAGTCCTCTTACTTGGAAATGGTGGGTCGGCCTCAGACGCGCAACATATCGCTGCGGAATGGACGGGTCGTTTGCTGAATGACAGGAAAGCGCTTCCAGCGATTGCGCTTACTGCAAATTCATCTGACCTAACCGCGATAGGTAACGATTACGGTTTCGATCGTGTTTTTTCCCGCCTTGTTGAGGCCCACGGCCAAACGGGTGATGTGCTTTTAGCGATTTCAACTTCGGGAGAAAGCCCTAATGTCGTGAAGGCAATTCTCGAAGCTCGCCGCCTTGGCCTAACCTCAATCGGCCTTACGGGGAAGACAGGAGGTGGTGTCGCGGAGCAGGCGAACCTCGCCTTTACCGTTCCATCGGATCACACGGGGCGAATTCAGGAGTGCCACATTTCGATTCTTCATGCGATTTGCGAAATCGTTGATCAAACTCTATTCCCGGATACTGGCCTTTGATTAGGCGAAGATCTTCGTTGAATCGTTACCGGTGACGGGAATAACTTTGATCGAAGGAGAGATCGGTGAACAAGGAAGACAAGCCGTGGTTGGAGAGGAACATTCAACATTTGTCTCAGATCGGACTGCAATCCCCAAAATGTGGGCTTTCTCGGATACTGGGCTATTCCAGGGCGTTCCACGCAAAGAAGAGGTCTCCGTAGGGTCTGCAGTATATGTTCCGGGAGAAAAACTTTTTGGCGGCATGGCTATCTACGCGATTGTAAGAGAGGTGGATTCTTTGGCTACAGAAGGGACGATTCGGGACGCATTTCGTTCTTGTCTTGGCCTTGCAGAGATTTTAGGTATTGAAAGCATCGCTGTACCGGCGATCGGGACTGTTGGACGTGAAATTTCCATGCAGAAGTCGGCAGAAATTCTTCTAAACGAGGTTCGAAAGACGGACCTGGAGGGAGGAAGTCTCTCTAATATCAGTTTTGTGCTGAAAGGTGAACCTTCATATAGGGTCTTTGAGATGGTTAACGATTCTGTAACGATCGCCGATCAAATAACACGACTTAAAGGAGAGGGTCGTGTTTGAGTTTCATGCAGTAGCGGCTGCGATGTATCTCGTGGCCTTTCTCTCTTGCACTTTAGGTGTCTTGCAGCTGTTCCCTCGTGGTTTGCAGCTTTCTACCTGGCTTCTCGGTGCGGGCGGTTTTTTCCACACTCTAGCACTTTATAGTTTGCACTATCGAGACCCTGCACCATCGCTCGAGGAACCTGTTCTGGTTTTCTCACTGGTAGCATGGGTGGTTTCTGTTGCCTCGTGTCTCTTCCTAGCACGCGGTCGTCTCGCAGGTCTTGTGGTGCTTGTTTCTCCTGTTGCTTTCTCAGCAGTTTTTCTAGTTCTCATACGCTTACCGATGCTTGGATCTGGTGAGGGAGAACCACACGCGGGTTGGTCGCACTTACACGTTCTTATATCTTCAGCAGGTATAGGTCTCTTAGGAATTTCTGGTGTTGCTGGCGCGTTATATCTCTGGCGATATCGAGATCTAAAAAAGAAAAATCCCTATATAAGTAGCTTTGCTCCATCGCTCGAGGCTTTAGAAAAGTTGGGATTATTGGCACTTTGTTTCGGATTCTTATGTATGACATTCGGGGTACTTACTGGATTGTTTTGGGCACAGGCAGTCTCTGAGAAATTCTGGTCCTATACGGAGCACGGTTTAGCGATCCTATTTACGTGGGTTATCTACGTCTCTTTACTTGTGGGAAGGCTTGGTATGAGCATGAGTTCCTTGAAGTTATCGATAGGTAGTTTCGTCGGATTCCTCTTTTTGATGCTCGCTTGGCTGGGCTCCGAGGTAATTCGATGAATTTACTTTTGTTAGGGATTAACCATCGGACAGCATCTCTGGAATTAAGAGAGAAATTTGCAGTTGACGACCCAAAGCCTTTACTCGAAAAACTTCTCCGAACAGGAGATGTCTTAGAGGCTGTACTACTTTCGACGTGTAACAGGGTAGAAATTTGTGCTGTTGCTGAGACAATGGAGGTGGGGGAGCTCAGTCTTCGATCATTTTTTGGAAGATCAATTACGCAGGATCATAATTCTTTTACTGAACTGGACGAAGCTCTCTATTGCTATCGAGGCAAAGAAGCTGCGAGAAACTTATTTCGAGTCGCCTCGTCAATTGATTCCATGGTTGTTGGAGAACCGCAGAGACTTGGACAACTTAAGGAAGGCTACCGTGAGGCAGG
>CAYOGP010000048.1:0-10460 GCA_964403555.1 uncultured Spirochaetales bacterium
AGCCCAAGCGTCAATGCAACTAAGCAAATATGGGGAAGTGCAGTCCGCATCGGCGACCTTATCTCGACTAAGCCATTCACCTTCATACGGGACTGGAAAGCCATTGTGATTTAATTCATAAGCGTAGACACGGCTAAGTTCTGTTCCTGCAGAGTAGTCGCCAACGTAACTGGCCCAAGGCGTTTCGATCCGTAAAGTTTCGCGCATAGCGGCATGGAGGGGTGCTATGTAGTTACCCACATCCCAGTCGGGTATAGCTTGCTCTTCCCAGGCCTTTCCGCCTGGAATATCCCATTTCCCCTGTTTGTTCCTAACGAGTAAATATTCAGATCCATCTCTTCCAGGCTTCTCTAGAAGCATTTGAGTTATTCCAATGGGTCGGTCGCTGTGTACGGCAATAAGTTTTTGGCCATTTTTTGAAAGTGCGTTGAAGGCTGCTTGGTTGTAGAGGTAATAACCAGTAGCAGGTGGGGAATGCTTGCCTCCGTACTTGTTGAAGAAGCCTGCCCGAGGTCTTTTGGATTTATTCGGTCCAGCTCGATGCCAGCAATGCATGTTCATTAAGAGGAGGTCACCTCGACAAAGTCCTGGGTCGATAAAGCTTTCGTTACTAGGAGTTACTGGAGGCTCGACGTGGAGCGTACGAGTGTTTCGATCTTGTATCCGATCTAGGTTGTGAGATCCAGGTGAAACGAAAAGTTGTCCGGCCTCTGTGTCGTAGTCTGTAAAAGGAACGATTGCGAATAGCCAGTTCATTGAGGACCCAACAGGCCGCCATCTTTTGTAGTCGTTATGCTTTGGTAGGCCTGGACCGCCTGGGGTTCTGTCGTACACCACGAAAGCAGTAAGGAGGGGCTCATCTTGTAATAATGTTTCTACCGGATCGAGGATATTTGGATGTTCCGCGATTGAGGCCAAATCAGGATCTGACATGCAGCTATGTGCCAGCGTGTATCGGCCTGCAGTAGGGTATTTTAAATTTGGAGGTATCGAGCTGTGAGGGGTTTGTCTCTTGTAAGCCTGGTCGTAAAGTTCAATTTCGTTTTCGTCGAATTGGCTTCGAAGTACAACGAATCCATCTCGTTCGTAGTCTGCAACTTGTTTCTTAGTCAGCATGTGTGGCGGTCTTCTCCGTTTTCACGGTTCTGAAATTCGCTCTAAAGGAGGAAGGTTGAGGGCATCTCGAAAAGTAGAGTGAAAGTGGTGTAGTGCAGGTTCATTTCGACCAAAAATAAGATGCTTTAAAACTCCCGCTTCTGCAGCCCGCTGCGTACTCTCTCCCATGGCGTAATCTTCTTGGTCGAGTGTGCTGATAAAAACTTCACGAGAAGCATCGGGTCCGAAAATAGAACCGCCCCCTCGGGAGTCAGGTTCATAAACGGTAGAAGCATCGATAATTGGTCGTCCCGACGCTTTCGCTTCATCGATCGATTCGAGAATTGAAGGAGAGAAATATTGACGGATCCGTGTAGTTGAACGGCTTGGATCTTTAGGATCGGGATAGATTCGAAATAAAGTAATCTGCTTTTCGCTTGGAACCAACTGGATATTTGGGAACAGGTAATAGACGACAGCGGCTCCAGTATCCATTCTCCATTCGGTCTCGGGTTTCGTGCGAAGAGTGTCGATGCCTCTAGTTGGAAAGCAGAAACGATGGTTACGTCCAAAGGTTTCGTACGCTAAAGCATCTCCGTAAAAAATTCGAGAGACTGTATTCTTATGTAAGCGGGTAAAATGATATGTCTCGCCAAAGGTATCGTTTGCGAGTTTCCAATTTAAATTTTTGTTTAGGATAGATTCATCAGTAAATACTTGTTGAGAAAGATTCCAAGATTCGATTTCGGGGCCTAGCTCTCCTAAGAGAAGCTCTGGGTCAAGATTGCCGTTTGGGTCTGGATGTACCCAAAGAAGTCCATGCTTTTCTGCGGAGGGCAATTCGATTAATCCAAACTGAGTTCTATCGATGTTTCCAAAATCTTGTTCACGAGCTATTCCGACTAATTCGCCGGTATTCTTATATGTCCAGTTGTGGAAGGGGCACACGAAATGCTCTTGTTCGCCGCATTGTTCGCTCGTGAGTCTTGTCCCTCTGTGTCGGCAGGCGTTCAGAAAGGCATGAAATACACCTTTTTTATCTCGGGTTGTGAGGATGGGGACTCCAAAATCTTGCAAAGTTAGGTAGCTACCCGGTCGAGGGAGATCGCCAGAGAGGCCGACCATTTGCGGATGTGTTCGGAAGAATTCAGTCCATTCGCGGTCAGCCAGTTCGCGATTTACGTAAGAAGCTGTTGGGTTTTTTAATTGACATCCGGCGTCGATGTTTTTTTTTCGATCCAGTTGATCCATTAGTTCTTTTAGGATTTTGATTTGGGTGACCCTTTTCATGCTGTCTCCTCGAAAGCTGCTAACTAAAATAGTAGCAATTTCAGACATTTGTCGCAGAATACCTTAAATTTCAATGAGTTTTACCTCTTACCCGACGCGGGCACCGGCAATCAGGTAATCTTCAGTAACTTACGGTTTTTATGCCGAAGCAGCTTTATGAAGCACTAGGAGTTCAATATGAGCAACGAACAGGAAGAATTTGAACAGATTAGGCAATTAAAATCCCGCTATTTTCGACAAATGGATTGCAAGGAGTGGGACGCCTGGGAGCATTGTTTTACCGAAGATGTAGAGGCGGTGTACGAAGGAATCCCCAGGGCCGCTAGAGAGGACGATTACAAGCAATTCGCACTCCAAGGGAGGTCGGAGCTTGTTAATGGCGTGAAGGGGCTATTAGCCCATCCTGTGAAGTCAATGCATCAGGGATTTATGCCTGAGCTAAGACTCACTAGTGAGACGACCGCTACTGGTATCTGGGCAATGTTCGATCATTTAAAATTACCGATCTGTGATTTTAAAGGCTGGGGGCACTACCACGAAGAATATGAAAAGGTCGACGGGCAGTGGAAGATTAAGAAGATTCACTTAACTCGACTCCACATTGAAGAGACTTGGCACGGCATGTAGGCCTCCCTGTAGATGTCAGTCCAAATCAAGTTACTGCTCGCGACTGTATTTTGGGGGGCAACTCCAACCATCGGAAGGTTTCTCGCAGAGTATCAAGCGGCGTTCGTTGCCGTATTTGGCCGATTCTTGTTCGCGGGTATCATTTTGAGCCTGTTTTGTTCGAATGAGAAAGCGTGGCAAAAAATTCCTAGAAGTTTGTGGCTTCGCTTTTTGCTTTTGGGGCTTTTCGGTATCTGCTTGCATAATGGTCTGTTGTTTAAAGCTTTAGAACATACAACTGCAACGAATGCTTCTGTGCTTATTGGGCTCATTGCTCCTCAGGTGGTAATTCTAGACTTACTGATTCATCGCTTAGTTCCGAAAGTGGCAGTAGTAGGTGGAGTTCTTCTTGGGTTTGTCGGTGCAGCGATAGTTGTCGCTGATGGAAGTTGGGAAACCCTAAAGACGCTCACTGTTGGATTAGGAGAAACTTTAGTTTTTTTTAGTGCTCTAGCTTGGGCTATTTACACGGTAGTCATTAGACCTGTTTTTGAACAGTTACCTACTTTGTTAGCAACGACCGTGGCGACGTGGGTTGGTGTAGGATTTCTTTTTCCTTTCCTATTCGAACAACCGATGGTATCGCTTGCAATGTTTACCGATTGGACAGCTCTGGGCCTAATGTTTGTTCTCGGATTTATAGGTTCTGCGTTAGGATTTCTTTGGTACAACGAGGCAGTCATAGAACTGGGAACTGTTGGTGCCGCGTTATACATAAACCTTGTTCCTCTCTGCGGAATTCTCTGGGCGGCTCTTCTCCTCGGTGAAGATTTAACTTTGAGTGTCTTTCTTGGGGGAGGTATGGTGTTGGCCGGCCTGATGCTAGTGAACCCGCCTCGGCGGAAGGGGTCCGATCTTGTTAGTGACTCCTAGTTGATTGTGAAGAGAGCTTGTTCGGCGTAGTTTCTAAAATTCCGGTAGCACTCGCTCGGAGAAAAGGGTTTGCGACTCGGGATTAAGAGGTGCGACAATGTTGTACAAGATTCCAGTGTCTTTGATTCTCCTTTGAAGCTCTTCCGTTACTTGTTCTGGTGTACCAAAGTGGATGAGAGGGGATTTTCTAGCAGCCTCAACATCTGGGAATCCTAATTGACCGGACACTTCAGCGAACATTGGATCGTCGTCTTTTTCTGAGACGATGAGAAGCGTAAGTCCGCTTAGGCTCACCTCATCGGCATCACGTCCTGCCTCTTTAGTAAACTTTTTGAGAAGCTCGATTCTGCTGAGAAGTCGAGCGTCGTCAAAATTTCTCGTAACGACGGGATCATTGGGAAAATCTTTCCCGTTCCCTGTAGCAGGGATAATATTGACCATGTCGCCCAGTTCAGCAGCAATTCGGAGTAAACCGGTAGCAGATCCACCTAGCATGATTGGAGGATGGGGCTTCTGGAATGACCTTGGATTGTTGAAAGCATTTTCAATTTTAAAATGAGTGCCTTCAAAACAGGGTTTCTCTTCAAGCCACATGGCCTTTGCGATTTGAATCGTTTCTCTTAATTGTTCAAGTCGAACGGGGGTGCTCGGAAAGGGGTAACCGTGAGAGTGGTATTCATCGGGCTTCCATCCAGCCCCGAGACCCATAATAAAGCGACCTCGGCTCACATGATCCAAGGTCGTCGCAATCTTGACTAAATGCGGAGGAGTTCGAAAAGAAATCGCAGCTACGGCGGGCACCATGTACACCTTTTCAGTGGCAGCAGCGATAGCTGTGAGGGTAGTAAAGCATTCGAGTTGGGGAGTTTCAGGCGTGCCAAATGGAGTAAAGAAATGGTCATTCATGGAAACGGAAAAAAAGCCGGCTTTATCGGCTGCTTTAGCGGCTTGCAAAGTTTCTTCAAAATCACCAGTAGGCAAGAAGAGACCGAATTTGACATCCGTCATAATTTTCTCCGATCAGCAGCTCTTATGAGCATTCAAGGTTTTCTTTATTCTACACCGAAGATGGATATGGGCGAGAAAATTTAATATGGATAGATTAAAAATAAGTGTGATGTTTTACTTAAGAGTATCGAGAAAGTTTTTAAAGGACCAGCGAGCGAGGTTAGAATGGATTTCGGCATAAGCTTCCCTACTTATATTCGCGCTTTTCATGATGCTAGAATGGCTGAGGACTACGGGTTTAGTCATGCGTGGTTTTATGATTCGCAAATGTGCTACAGCGATGTTTATGCAACGATGGCTTTATGTGCTCAACACACGCGGACGATTAAGCTGGGTACCTATGTCTCTATCCTCGGAAATCGAATCGCTCCTGTGACCGCTCATTCAATAGCAACTATCAATGAACTAGCGCCGGGGCGAACGATATTAGGTGTAGGAACGGGATGGGGGGCACGTAACGTAATGGGTATGCCACCAACGAGCCTGAAAACAATGAGAGAAGACGTTACTGTGATAAGAGATCTTCTTGCTGGGAAAGAGGCTCTCTATAGGGAGGGTAGTCGGGAGCGACAGATAAAGTTCTTGCATCCGAACGAAGGGTTCATCAATCTGGATGATAATATTCCTATTCACATGGCTTCAAATGGGCCCAAGGCGATGAAGTTGACGGGGCAGGTAGCTGATGGCTGGATCACAATCGGGCTTGATCCTAAATATGCAGCAACAGGGGTAGAAACTGTTCGAAAAGCAGCTCTTGATGCTGGACGCGACTCGTCACAGATTTATTGCAGTAATCTAACGACAGGCTGCGTCCTACGACCCGGTGAGTCTGTGACCTCACCGAGAGTCCTACGTCAGGTCGGGCCCTTTGCAATTTTATTGCTGCACGCTGTCTGGGATCCCGACAAGATGGTGGCGGGACCCTTTGCGCCACCTAATTTGGCTCCCCTTGCACAACGCTATTTTCACGAACACGTGTTGACAATGGATACCCCTCTCGAACGTCGATATCAGGAAATGCACCTCGGTCATCTCATCTTCGTGAGGCCCGAAGAAAAGGAATATCTAACTCCAGAATTCATACGCACAACCACGCTCACAGGGCCCGCGGGGGAGATTGTGGATCGAATTCACGAACTAGAAGAAGCTGGTGTGGATCATATTGCTTTGAATGTCTGTGGTACCGATGCGCGAGAACTGATTAGAGAATTCGGCAATGAGGTGATCGCAAAGCTTTAACTTTCCCTCGAAGAGAAGCAAATTTCTTTTCTCTGATATAGAAACCCTTTGTGTTTCCGATGTACTACACTTTGACAACCGTCGAAGGAAATAATTCACTTAGAATGCCGAAAGCACACAAAGTTGATTCGACCCATGCGTGGGTTGTGGCGATAGTATCCTTGGTACTTACTGCGGTGGCGTCAGGCATTTACTATCTCGTGGGCATTGCAATTGTTCCACGTGCAGATGAGTTAGGTATCCCCGTAAGATCGGCATCACTTCCATACGGACTGGCAATGCTAGGGATGGGAGTGGGTGGCATTGCAATGGGTTGGTTCGCCGACCGTCGAGGACCGTTTATACCCGCAGTTGTTGGGACGCTCGCCATAGTTGTAGGATCCTATTGGGTTTCCTTCACCTCCGATTTTAATATCATTCTGATTTCTTACGCTGTTTTGCTTGGTGGTCTCGGCAACGGAGCGCTGGTAACCCCACTCTTTGCAAACGCGGCAAGGTGGTTTGAGGCGCGTCGAGGGCTCGCAACAGCAGTGGTAGGAAGTGGGAATGCTCTAGGTGGCGCAATGTGGCCACCTATCTTCAACTTATGGGTGGCTGATTATGGGTTCTCGTTTACCTATGAGCTATTCGCCCTGATTGCTTTGATCACGATGCTACCTCTCTGTCTTGTTCTGAGGGCGTCCTCTCCTGATCAAAAGCTAATAAAATCTGAAGTTGTTCGACACGAAAGTGAGAATGACAGTTTACTCTTCTCGCCACAGATGATTGTCATACTTCTTTGTGTCGCCGTAGTTGGTTGTTGTACGGCAATGTCGATGCCTTTAGTTCATCTTCCAAACTACATGGCGCTTAAATGGTTCAGTCTTTCAGACGGTGCGCTTTTGCTGGCAATACTTATGGCTACGTCAATGGTGGCCCGCATCTGCTGGGGATTTGTTTGTGATTATCTAGGGGGCCTTAGAACGCTTTTCTTAACTTCATCCATACAAGCTCTTGGCCTGGTAGGCATAGCATTTTCAGATGGTTTTGTAGCGCTATACGGTGTTGCTATTCTATTCGGCTTGGGATTTGGAGGTATCCTCCCGTGTTACCCGGTGATTTTGAGGGAACACCTATCTCCGGAACGCCTTGGTTTTAGAGTTGGACTTATTGTTCTTTTTGGTGCAACAGGGATGGGGTTAGGTCCAGAAATCGCAGGGAGAACATTCGCTGAATTAGGAACCTATTTTCCAGGCTTTGCTGCCGGTTTCTTAGCTAACGTTCTTAACCTAATTTTAATTGGTACCATTATCTTGTTTGGAGTCCGTGAGTCGAAACGGCCGGCATTCGCCTAAGGTTTTGATCCTGGGCCTAGGTCTATTCGTGTGGCCGAGAAGAGGCGAGAATCAAACTTCCATTCGTTATTAATTTTTACGTATGTATCTTCGTAGAAACCAGCGCCTACAAATTCCATATTTTTTTTCGCGCTGTGTACGGCTAGGTAGCACCGCCCGGTCGCCCGACTATCGGCCAGATCTTCGATGACGTGATTGTGTATGTATGGACGAGGCTGAACTTCAGCAAGTGCAGATTTATAAAATGCCAAAAGATTTTTAGTCCCTCGAGTTGCATCGATCTGTCCATCTCCTGTGCTTATGACGAATGAGCCGTCAGGCGCAAAGAGATCAACAATTCCTGTTATATCGTCTCGCCATACGCAGTCACAATAGCGCCGCGGGAGATCTCGGATTGCTTCTCGGTCAAGTAATTCTCTTACGTCTTTTTCTGTTTGGGTCATCCCTCTGCCCTCAATTAGTAACTTAGAAGTTACGAAGTGCGATTTTATTTTTTAAAATCACTTGCCGTTAATTGCTATTTATTCGAAATCAACAACAGTCCGAGCGTTTTCGCCTCTTTGCATTGATGCATATCCGTCATTAATACGATCAAGCGGAAGATGTTCTGAAACCATTTCGTCCAGCAACAGTCTCCCATCGAGGTACATGTCGATGAAGCGAGGCATGTCGGTCCTAAACTGGTTAGATCCCATCATTGATCCCTTAAGAGTTTTCTCTTGCATGAAAATCTCGTACCCGGGTATCTCTACAGAGACTCCGAACGGCATCATTCCAATGACAGTAGCTGTGCCGCCCACATCAAGAATTTTCCAAGCTTGTTCGACAGTCGCCTTCAATCCTATGGCTTCGAAAGAATAGTCAACGCCACCGCCGGTCATTTCTTTTATGGTTTCTACGGCATCGACGTCGGCACCGTTTACTACGTCCGTCGCCCCAAGGGCCTTGGCTAGGTCCAACTTTTCTTGTGTTATATCGACCACGATAAGTCTTCCAGCACCCGCAATGCGAGCGGCCTGGACGGCTGAGAGGCCGACTCCGCCCGCACCAATTACGCAAACACGAGAGCCAGGCTCAATTCTAGTTGTACGAAAGACGGCTCCCATACCCGTGGTTACGCCGCAACCGATGAGGCAGGCTTTGTCTAGAGGCATGTCCTCTCGGATTTTAACGACGGCATTTTGATGAACGAGCATTTGTTCGGCAAAGGCGCCAAGACGGGCAAACTGTGCGAGTTCGGTCCCCCCAGAGTTGCTGACTCGCGGGCTGCTCCCTTTACTTCGTGCGGTAGCGCCGAAATTTTGGCAGACACTCATTTGACCCGCTAGGCAATGCCGACAAGTACCGCAAAAAATTGAAAGGCAGGTGATGACTCTGTCTCCCGGTTTTACATAAGAAACGTCGCTGCCGACTTCTTCGACATATCCCGCAGCCTCGTGTCCCATGACCGCAGGAAGTCGCGTTTGCCAGTTTCCTTCCATGAAATGAAGATCGCTGTGACATAAACCGGCATTGGCCGTCCTTATAAGAATTTCATTATTTTGAGGCTTGTCGATCTGGCAATCTTCGATCGTTAGGCTCCCTGGAATTTCGTTCAAGATGGCAGCTTTCATAGTCACTCCTTTGGCCGATTTTTTGTTCTCTGATGGTAGTGCATGTAGCACTTCATTAGCATTCTTCGATCAAATACTGATCAAGGGTCTAACTTCTTTCGAGAACCTCGTTAGTTGTTCAAGTCTTTCCTCGTGAGGCCCAACCATGTCAAGGACAACATGGCGGACCCCAGCGTCAATGAATTGTTTAACCTTTTCAGCTACGTCTTCCGGTCTTCCTAAAGCACAATAGCGTTGGGCAGCGGATCGAAAATCCATTCCATATCGTTTACTTAGAGAAGCAGTTGCAATATCCAGTGCTACCTCATATGTCTCATCCAATCGCGCGAACAACAGATGGCCCGTTCCAAAGCGCGCAAGCTTTCGGCCTTCACTAGCCAAAGATATCGTTTCAAGACCCGCTCGATATTGATCGGGGGAAACGACATACGAGATCCATCCATCGCCCAATCGGCCACAACGTTCTAGGGCAGACCGAGCTCGACCTCCACACCAAATAGGTGGACCACCGGCGGGTTCGGGGGGAGGGCGGAGCCTTAACTTCGGAAAACGGTAAAAGCGACCTTTGTTCGAGACTAGTTCGCCACTCCAGAGCTTTTTGAGGACTTGAATTGACTCACTTAGTCGAGGGCCTCGTTGTTCAAGGGGGACTCCGCATGCTGCGTATTCATTAGGGAATTCACCGCCGACACCAACGCCGAAAATGAGTTGGTTACCGCTCAAGCTCTGTATCGTGGCGACTTGCTTTGCCACTGGAGTGGGATGCCTAAGTGGGAGGAGGTAGACTCCAGTACCAAGGGTAAGCCCATCCGCTACCCCACAAATCGAGGCAAGTTGAGCGAGGCAGTCCATAATAGGGACTGGGAACGAGATGTGATCTCCAACCCAGAGTGAGTCGAAACCTTGAGTTTTGGCAAAATTGGCGAGTTTTTGCCCCATTTGGGCTGTTTTGAAGCCCGTGATAAAGCCGTATTCTAGTTTTGTATTGAGTGGGAGGCTCATAAACGTTGGCAATGTAGCGTAAACTACCCTGTGTTTAGGAATGATAGGAGGCTTAATGAATCCCGAAGAAACAGTATCCTCATTTTGTGAAATTCTTAGTGAAGACTTAGAGGCCTCGTTGGCTTTCATCCACGACGAATGTGTTTATCAAAACATGCCTTTCCCTGCAGTAACGGGTCCAGAGGGGGTCCGGTCCGTTTTGCAAGGCTTTTTCGAAATGACAGGCCACGTACGCATTGAAACCCTGCGGCAGTGTTCGACAGGTAGTTTAGTTATGAACGAAAGAATCGACTATTTCTCTCCACCCAAAGGTAGAGCCTTCGGGTTACCTGTGTCTGGC
>CAYOGP010000049.1:0-10451 GCA_964403555.1 uncultured Spirochaetales bacterium
TTGCTCGCGAAAGCAGTCATTCTAGATCCTGAAGTGACCATTGAGACTCCTGACTGGCTTTGGGGGGCGTCGGGAATGCGTGCAGTTGACCACGCCATAGAGGCGATATGGGCTCCAAACCCTCACCCTATAACAACGTTAATGGCACTTGATGCGTTAAAAGAATTGCACCAATGCTTGGCTTCTTCCAGACGTCGAGACGCCCTCGAGTTGAGACTCCGTTGTCAACATGCTGCATGGATGTCCATCTTTGGATTACTCAATTTGGGACTGCGACTCACACACCCAATAGGACATCAACTAGGCGCTCGCTTCGATATCCCTCATGGTGTGACATCGTGTATTTCCCTCCCCGTATCCATGCGTCTTCTATACGAGCGAACTACAGCGGCACAGGAATTGATGGCAGAAGCGTTAGGAGTAAAAGGAGATACCCACGCGGAATCGGCTAAGGCAGCAGCTGACGCCGTTACTAAGATGGTTTTAGATCTCGGGCTTCCTTCTCGTCTATCAGAGACCACAGCCATTGAAAAAGAACTTCCTGAGCTAGCGAATGAAATTAGTAAGGAACTAAAAGAGTTCCAATCTCCAGACGCTGATTTCGCAACACCAGATGTACTTTTGAAGCTTCTCCGAGAGGCGTGGTAGAAAAACTTCGATGGCGACCCTCCTCGTTTCGGAGGGTTATTTTCGCTCGTTCTGGACAGCAAGCGGATCGGACCAACCTAATGTTGGTAGTTCATGCAGCCGATGCCAACTTTTGGACATCGATACCATAGAGTTCCGCAACGTTTCCACAAAGAATCGCCTCTCGCTGCTCGGCGGTTAGATCCTTCGCATGTTCGGCTAATAAGGCTTGTGAATCCGGCCAAGTAGAATCGCTGTGGGGAAAGTCGTTTGCCCACATTAAGCGTCTCCAGTTCATAACGTTAGCGTCCTGGAATGCAACCCAATCATCCTGAAAGGTAAGGTAAATGTGTTCTTTGAAATACTCCGATGGAAGCTTGGACAATTCCTGACCTTTATGCAGCCAAGCCCGATGTCTTTTATAGGCATGATCCATCCTGTACATGTAGTGAGGTACCCAACCTGCATCTGCCTCGACACATACAATTTTTAGTTCCGGAAACCGATCGAAGACTCCCCCAAAAATCAACGTACCCATAATGTCTTGATTTCCCCGAATAATACTCATAAAAGAGTTCATGCGGGGCCCTCGCGTTTCGACACTGGAACGCGTTGTGAGAATATGGAACGAGAGAGGCATATCCAGTTCTATCGCAGCCTCCCAAAACGGGTTCCAAACGGGAGAATCAAAGTCTTCGCCTTGAGGATTACCCGAAACCATGACTCCAGGGAGACCAAGAGCTTTGATGTTCTTTAGATCAATGACCCCGTCCTCGGGTGAGCGAAGAGCCGTCTGACCACAGCCGAGAAGACGAATCGGATCGTAATCACAATACTCCGCAATCCAACGATTGTAAGCATCGAAGCAGGCTTGTTTATAATCCCAGTTTTTGTGATTACAGATCATCATCCCAACCGTCGGATATATAACCTCCGCATCGACACCGTCGCGTATCTGGTCCGCACGACGAGCCTTAGCATCCCAACCACTTCGATGAAGTTCTTCAAACTTCGCACCAGTCATTTTTAAATCTTCTGAGGGGACTCCCGCCGCAGCAACAAGGCCCATCGGTATGGGCTTATCCATTCCGTCAATAAAAAAAAGATCGCCTTTCTCGCCACAGTTTCGAAGTTGAGGCGCTTTTTCTTTCCACTCCTTATCAATGTAATCGACGTAAGTCTTGGGATGTTCAGTGATATGAGAATCTGCTGAAATGATGGGATAACTCAAGCCTGTCCTCCTTTAAGAACTTCTCCTGGAAGCTTGTCGGAAACGCCTATTACGTCCTTATCGTCTTTTCTGATCGGAGTTCCGTTGACTACCACTGCTCGGAATCCTTCTGCATCTTCGACCAACCGGTCAGCCCCTCCTGGGAAATCGTACACTCGACGCAAACCCTTACAGTTCACCTTGTCCAGATCGAAGACTGTTATGTCCGCCGCAAAACCCTCGGCGAGCCGTCCCCTCCCTCGAATTCCGAATATATCCGCTGGCTCAGTCGTCAATTGACGAACTGCTTCCTCAACCGAAAGGTGCCCCCGCTCCCTTACCCACTTACCTAGCAGAGTGGAAGGAAGAGCAGCATCGCACAACTGACTTGCGTGAGCACCGGCATCGGAAAGTCCGAGCATTGTACTTGGATGAGAGAGCAAATCGGCTACTGCCTTATCATCTGAATTGGCAACGGGCATTCGAAAACGAGCCTCTAGTTCGGTTTCCAGTGACAAGTCCAGAGCCAAATCCACTGGGTGAGTACCGCGCTCTTCGGCAACTTCCGCCAATGTCTTTTCCTGTATAGAGGTATCTGGCTCATAACCACTAATAGCCATGTTATGGAAACGAGGCTTCATTCTGCTCGTATCAATCCTTTCTCGCAGCGCATTACGGAAATCTTCATCTGCATAAATTTTCTTTTTTCCCTCGAAGTCCGCAGAAGAGACTGGCTTCATTACCTTCATCGGCTCTATGGGGAAAGGAGCCTTAAATTGCCACTCAAACATTAGGGCGCGTGGCGTAACCTGAGGATAGACAGGAATTCCCTTGGCCTGAAGCGCAGCGTGCTCCTCTAGTATCTCCTCATGAGGTTGCTTCATGAAACCCGCCAACAGGGCTGTCCAGCTGACAGGCTTGCCAGTCGCCTGAGCGAGCTCGGCGAATTGCGGGGTGGTTAAACCGGGACCGATGGTGGCTTGCATAACACCGTGTTCGACTTCGGTCAGAGCGCTCGCGAGCTCCAGGATTTCCCTATGTGACGCCGCCCGGCTAGGAACTGGATTCCCGTCGTATCCAACATGCGTAATCGCTTTCGAAGTCGCAAATCCAATTGCACCCGCCTCGAGCGCTTCCAGGACTAATTTTCTCTGCGCCTGAATTTCTTCCTGGGTTGCTTCGCGACTTACCGCGTCCTCTCCCATTACATACGTCCGAATAGGAGTGTGCCCTACAAGTGCACCCACGTTAATCGCCGTACCCTGCGTGCTAAGCGCGTCGAGATATTCAGGAAATGTCTGAAAAGGCCACTCAGCACCGAGGCCAGCCTGCAGAGCCGAAAGCGACATTCCTTCTACATTTTCGAGAGTGCGCAAAATTAAATCTCTGTGCTTGGGATAGGTTGGGGCTACACCAAAACCGCAGTTCCCCATCACAACCGAAGTTACTCCGTGCCAAGGGCTAATCGAAAGTAGCTTGTCCCAAAAAACCTGTGCATCATAATGAGTGTGAATATCGATGAAGCCTGGGGTGACATAGCAACCGCTAGCGTCAATCTCCTGAACCGCTTGTCCGCTTACTTCGCCAATGGCTACGATCTTTCCATCTTTTACACCCAGGTCACCTGGTCTAGATGCCGCCCCTGTTCCATCAACGAGGTTGCCGCCACGAATAGCTAAGTCTAATTGTTGAGTCATTAAGCTCTCCTCCTCTACCAAACGCTTACAACAGGGGCCGGGTGGTACCCTTCAGACCCTCTCCCCAGTCTCACACGTCTTCAGAGTATAGGGGAGAGTACGTCCCCACGGACTTTAAGGCTGATGTCTCTTTGAGATATTAATAGACTTAAGGCCCCTTGGGGACCTCTGCTGGGTAACCGGTACGTGTTAGTCTCGGTGTTCGTGGAACACACTGAACCCAGTTTTATCTTCGCTTTAGCACTGGCTGCCGGAGTCAGCGCACAGGTCTTAGCCAGACATTTGCGTGTACCAAGTATCGTGCTGCTTATTGCCACAGGTGTCCTGCTTGGGCCGGACGTGCTGGGTTGGGTGGTCCCCTCTGAACTTGGAAACGGACTATTTCAGATCGTGAGGCTGGCTGTCGCCATCATTCTTTTCGAGGGTGGCCTCAACCTAGAACTCAAGCGACTTCGCAAAGAAAATAAACCCATAAGAAATTTAGTAACTATTGGTGCTGTGGTTACAGGAGTCCTGGGAGCCAGTGCCGCCAGAGTCTTTATGGACTGGGACTGGTCCCTTGCCGCACTTTTCGGTGCCCTGGTCGTCGTTACGGGACCCACTGTTATCAAGCCATTGCTACGGATTGTCCGTCTCAAACCCCGGGTGGCCACGATCCTCGAGGCCGAAGGCGTGTTGATTGACCCCGTAGGTGCCATATTGGCGGCGGTAACGGTGGAAGTCCTAGTTCAGGCAAGTATGGACCCGCTTTTGAGCGGTATCTTTCTTCGTCTTGGATTCGGGACGATCACGGGTCTACTGGCAGGGTGTGCTATCGGATTGCTCCTCAAATTCCCTCGCGTCATCCCAGAAGGATTCGCAAATATCGCAACGCTCGGGATGGTTCTTCTCCTTTTCGAAGCCTGCGACATGTGGTTACCAGAAAGTGGAATTTTGGCCGTTACGGTCGCGGGAGTGGTTGTTGGAAACTTTCCTGGTACACGCGTTTCAAGGGAACTTGGTGAATTCGAGGAATACCTAACCATCGCTTTGATAGCACTCCTCTTCGTCCTCCTTGCGGCAGATGTTCGAATTGCAACGGTAATTAGCCTTGGGCTTTCAGGGATTCTGACCGTAGGGGCCCTGGTCTTCGCCGTCCGTCCAGCAAACGTTTTATTAAGTACTTACAAATCTGATCTTACTTGGAAGGAGAAGTTATTTTTGTCCTGGGTAGCACCTCGTGGCGTGGTAGCCGCCGCGATTGCAGCCTTATTCGCTGCAATTCTGGACAGCGAGGGCATTGCGGGAGCTTCTGAATTCCAGGCTCTCGTATTCCTAACAATCGCCGTGACAGTTATCCTTCAAGGCGGCACCGCTCCCATATTGGCCCGCGTCTTGGACTTGCGGCTTCCGGTAAGGGACAGCTACGTAATTCTCGGCGCAGAAGACCTTTCATTTTCGCTAGCGAACTGCCTGAGCCAAAAAGGACAACGTGTCATTTTTGTCGACAGCAACCCAAACCATTGCAGGGCCGCCCAAGAACGTGGCTACCAAGTCGTCTATGGCAATGCATTGGCTTTCACGACTCTGTCCCGCGCCAGACTTGAACGGGCCTACGCAGCCTTGGGAATTACCTCCAACGACGAGGTCAACAGTATGTTTGCGAGAGAGGCCGCTGACGATTTTGACGTCCACCATACATTCGTTGCACGTTCAAGAGAACAATCTTCCGTGCGTGATCGGCTCCTAGAAAAGCAGGGCAGCCATGCTCTTTTCGATGCTCCCACAGATGTTGACCGATGGAACGTTCGCTTCAGACACTCATCGGCTTCAGTTAGGAGAATTGTTTACATGGGCCTCAAAGAGGATATTAAAGCAAGTACCTCAGGATCGACAGATGGCTACGTAATGCTCACCGTTGAACGCGACGACTCGACCGGACCCCTGTTTGAAGGATTTGAAGCGAGAGAGGGAGATCGAGTGAACGTTGCGATTCACGAGCCAGAGATCGAAAGCGTAATCCAGCACCTAAACCAGAAGGGATGGGTAATGGATGACGGCGACGAGGGGAGCCTCGCCGAAAAAAAAGCCTCTAAGGTTAGCTCGTAAAAGTTTAAAGACGAGACTTTTCATCGCAGTCATTTTGCCGTAGAACCAAGGGTCGGTTGAACGAACGAGACTACAGGCTAAAGGACTACCCTTGGCTGACTGGAAGAGGTGATCGTTGTCGGATCAAAGGTCCAACACGAAGAGCAAACAGAACCCTTCTCAAGACGATATCGTACGAGAAGAACTAGAACTCCTGGGCTCGGTTTCTGTGGGTCTAGAGAACCGTTCAAGCTCATCTATCGACGTGGAAAAAAGCGTCATAAAAGAGCTTGAGATCATCCGTGAAGAGCTCCTCAGTGGAAAACCCGACATGCTCGAACGCTCGGCTCTAACTACACGGTGGACTGTCCAGTCATCCCTTCTGAAACGTCTCCAGGAAAACCGCGCAGCTCCAGTCGTGGATCCGGAGTCCCCCTATTTCGCCCACCTTTGCTTAGAAGAAGCAGGTAAAGAACGGGACGTCTTAATCGGGCGTGCGACCTGTCTCGAAAACGGTTTAAGAATTGTGGACTGGCGTCATGCTCCAATCGCTAAAATTTTTTACAGATATCGACAGGGCGAATTTTATGAGGAGGAGGTCAGCGGACAGACGCGAGAGGGGGAGGTCATTTCAAGAAGAACGGTCTCTATTTCAGGAGGGAAGCTCCATAGAATAGAAGCGCCTGAAGGAATCTACAATTCGTTAGGAGAAAATAACTGGGAAAGAAAGTTGAATAAGACGCCGCAGCTTGCAGGAGGCGAGGGCTTTGCGCTTCGTTTTCACACTGAAGGTCAAGGTTCAGAAAGAAAACTCGGAACAACGATTTTAGGTAAAACGGATCGGATCGATCGTCGACTCCCTGATATCGCTGGATTGATAGATCCCGCCCAATTTTCCCTAATTTCCCGCCCATCATCAGGGTTCGTGGCGATCAGGGGGGCTGCGGGATCGGGTAAAACCACCGTGGCACTTCACCGAATTGCTTACCTGGCTTACGAGGATGAAAGTTTAGACACAGCGGATACGCTTTTTCTCGTCTTTTCACCTGCTCTTCGTGACTACGTCGCACATGTTCTCCCTGCGCTCGGGGTACCGAATGTGAGAATTCTTACCTTTGGCGAGTGGGCGGGCAATCTGCGCCACAGGCTTTTCCCTCGACTTCCACGAGAACAAAGAGCAAATACCCCTGGACTAGTAGAAAGACTGAAACTTCACCCAGCTCTTGGCAAAGCTCTTGAGGTCGTTGTTTCTGACAACCCCGGCACTGCGGACGTCAATCAGGTGATTGATGATTGGGGCAGCGTCCTCACGCAAGTTGATCTCCTTGAAAGAGTCTTTAGAGAACACGCGCCCGATGCCTTTAGCAGGAGGCAACTCGAAGAAATCTGCACTTGGTGTCTGAGAGCTCACGAAGAACTCTCGAACGCGTTAAGCGGTGATCCAAATGCAAAGCCGGAACTTGACCCCGAGGACGACGCACTTCTTCTGAGGGCTTGGCAATTACGCATTGGGCCCCTTCCAGGTTCTAACCGACGTTCTCTTGCTTATAAACATATTGCCATTGACGAGGTACAAGATTTCTCCCCTCTCGAGGTTAGAGTGCTGCTGGACTGTCTCGATGAACAAAAAAGCTTAACCTTGGCAGGAGACACTCAACAACATCTGGTCAAAGACTCCGGATTTACATCTTGGGAGAAATTTTTCAACGATCTGGGAATAGCGGGAACGGAAGTTAACACACTGGAAGTCAGCTATCGGTCCTCTCGACCTATTACGGACTTTGCACTATCCGTACTTGGGGAACTCAGAGACGTCAACACGCCTGTTACTACAGTAAGAGAGGGACCGCCCGTAGAATGTTTCGAGTTCACCGATGAAGGGGCTTGTGTCGCGTTCTTAGCAGAGTCTCTTTGCACTCTCGCCAGCGAAGAACCGTTAGCATCCATAGCACTCCTCACTCCGAACGAGCAAATCAGCGAAAGCTACTACACTGGTCTCTTGGATAGCGACGTACCAGGTATACACCTAGTGACTCACCAAGACTTCCAATTCGGTCCGGGTGTTGAAATCACTGAAATTGATCAAGCGAAAGGACTAGAGTTTGACTATGTAATCATCATTTCCGCGGATGCCGTTCACTATCCCGCTAAAGCAGAAGCTAGAAGACGACTCCACGTCGGATCCACTAGAGCTATTCATCAGCTTTGGCTTATGACTACAGACCCTATCTCTCCAGTTGTTAGCGAAAGCATGTTAAAGAGTGAACTCGACAAACCTTCAAAAGAGCGCGGTTGAGAAGAGAACCTAGGAGCCTATAAATGAAAGAATCCCTCGCCGATACCCCATGCCCCGCCTGCACAAAAGATTCTCCAAAGCTATTAGGCAAAGACCTTGCTGTTCAGCTTGGCACTCTAAAAAGCGAATGGCAGGCAATCGATAATCATCACCTGGAAAAGCGCTATATTTTTAAAGACTTCTCCTCTGCCCTGACCTATGTAAATCACGTTGCTGCATTAGCTGAAGAGGTGAACCATCATCCAGATCTTCATCTTTCGTGGGGGCAGGTGATCATCAAGGTGTGGAGCCACGTAATCAATGGAATTTCTCAAACAGACATCGTCTTCGCCGCGAAATGCGACAGAATTTTTGAGGAAATGTAATCTTTCATCAATGTACGGCTAAGCTACAACCATGGCGAAATTAGAATTTTTCTTCGATTGCTCCAGTCCCTGGACTTATTTGGCCTTCCATGAGATAGAAAGGCTCGCGTGCGAAACAAAAGCGCACCTCGTTTGGAAACCGTTTCTTGTTGGCGGAGTTTTCAACACCATTAACCCCAGCGTCTATCAATCCCGCGAAACCCCGGTTTTACCGAAAGCCCGGTACATGAAAAAAGACCTTCAAGATTGGGCAAGTTATCGCGGAATCAAAATCGGTTGGCCTGAGGTCTTCCCGGTCAATAGCGTAAAAGCAATGCGGGGGGCCTTCCTTGCAATCGAAAAGGAATGTATCGGTCGCTATGCCAGAAAGGTTTTTGAAGCTTATTGGGGAGAGCTTCGGGACATCTCGAAAGATACAGTTCTGCAGAGCGTCGTTAATGCTGTTGGCCTAGACGAAAGCGAGTTCTTCGATGCGATAGCAATGCAAAAATATAAGGATAAGCTCCGCAATAATACCGAGGAGCTCATTGAACGCGGAGGATACGGAACGCCCACTATCTTCGTGAACGAAACAAATATGTTCTTTGGACAAGATCGCTTGTCTCTTGTCCGAAAAGCTTTAGAAGAGGCAAAGTAGATTGAATGCGCAACGATAAACGTGGTCGAAAAGTAGCCATCGTAGGTGCAACTGGCGCCGTTGGTGAGGTCCTTCTATCGGTACTTGAAGAACGAAATTTTCCTATCAAAGACCTTCTGCCATTAGCTAGCAAAAACGATGGGCGATCTGTGCGTTTCAAAGGAAAGAGCCTTCCTGTAATGGAAACTACGGAAACGGCATTTCAGGACATCGATTTCGCTTTTTTCGCAGCGACCGGGTCTCTCTCCAAAAAACTTGCACCGGTTGTTGCAGAATGCGGAGGAGTCGCGATCGACAAATCAAGCACTTGGCGACTTGATGCATCGGTTCCATTAGTCGTCCCCGAAATCAACCCTGATGCCTTGGATAAGCACAAGGGAATCGTTGCGTGCCCAAATTGCACAACCATCGGCTTCGTCATGGCTCTAGAACCCATTCGCCGGAAGGCAGGACTACAAAATGTGGTAGTGACAACGATGCAAGCCGTAAGCGGTGCCGGGAAACCGGGGATAGAAGAACTTGAGAGTCAACTCGAATCGATTTCTCGTGGCGAGGAACCCCTTAATTCGACATTTGCCGCTCCTATAGCCGCGAATGTTATCCCGTTATGCGAGGGCTTTAGACCAGATGGATTTTCTACCGAGGAAGTGAAGTTACTTTTCGAAACTCGGAAAATATTGGATTCCCATGCCCTCAACGTTTCCATGACTTGCGTTCGCGTTCCCGTCCCTATCGGACACTCCGCATCAATATTAATAGAGACGGAAAGCCCACTCTCGCCTGAGGAGGCACGGAAGGCTTACGAAGCCTTCCCCGGTGTTCGCCTATTGGATGACCCCGAAAATAATGTATTCCCCACTCCACGAGATGCAGCTGGTACTGACGACGTTATTGTAGGGCGAATTCGACGCGACCTCGCTTCTCCTGCGCTTTGGGTATGGCAGGTATCGGATAATTTACGTAAAGGGGCCGCGACCAATGCAGTTCAGATCGCTGAGGAAATGATGGCCCGCGGTCTTAAGTGAAATTTGGCCTAACTCCAAACTTTCTGGTCGTGGGAAAGTATATTCTTTTCCAAATACCAGGTTGGGTAGCCGCGATAGGCCTCGCCTGGTGGGCGAGCAGTAGTCTGGGACTAGAAAAATTCTGGGCAATTGTGGCTGTCGTACTATGGATCGTGAAAGATGCAGTTCTTTACCCATTCGTTCGAGCAGCATATTCCATGAAGCCAGGCGAAGGAGGGGCTCCTAAGAAAGGTGCTATTGCGACCGCAACCGAAAACCTCAATCCAGAAGGTTATGTTCGAGTGAACGCCGAGCTTTGGCGTGCCAGAATATCAACGGGAACTAGAGTGATCAAACCTGGAGAAACCGTCGAAGTTCAAAAAGTGGACGGCCTAACTCTTATAGTGTCCGCTACCGACCCAGAATAATTCTCGATATCGAAAGAAGATGAGATAATCTTTCATCCCTTTCTTCTAAAGAACCATCACCAGGTGAAAGCTCCCGAAACTCAGAGTCTTCAAGAGCTACAATGGCTTGCGCACTAAGTG
>CAYOGP010000050.1:0-7754 GCA_964403555.1 uncultured Spirochaetales bacterium
TATGACTATTCGCGATTGCCGCGACGTCATGGAAACTCTCAGCCTTGATAAAACAGGCTTCGAATTGCATCTCCACAAATCTGAAACCAATGACTTCTACGACGAAGAAGAAATTAGGAGTCACTACTATTCTGAAATGCGGGAATTCCTTAAGAAGAAGGTAGGAGCTGAAGAGGTTATTGTGTTCGATGATAACACCAGAAGCGCGGTACGAGCTAAAGCCGGCCAGCTCGGGGTTCGCGAACCGACCCAGTCCGCCCATGTTGACTACACGATTTCCTCCGGTCCTCGTCGCTGCATGGAGATCCTCAACGACGCGGGGCAGTCAAAGTACCGAGATCACCGGATGGCTCTCATCAACATATGGCGTCCAATCGTCGGTCCTGTGGAAGATTGGCCTCTTACCGTTTGCGACGCCCAAACAACCGAACAAAACGATTTCGTGGAAACGAATATTCACCACTTTGGAGAGGACGATCTCGAAAATCCTCGCCATAGTGGCCAGGTCTTCTCGCTGCAACACAATGCCGCTCACCAGTGGTACTTTGCCTCCCACATGCAACCGAACGAGGTCCTCTTTCTCAAGGGATACGATTCCCTTGCGGGACGAGCCTGCTTCACTCCTCATACTGGTTTCATCAACCCAACGGCAAGTGAAGGGTGTACGCCGCGGGAAAGCATTGAGCTCCGGACTTTAGTTATTTACCCAGAGTCTTAGTGCGTTCTGACCCATTACGAGTACCCGAAAACAAACGTTCTGACTTTACCGAGGATTTTTAGATGCAAGAACGACGGAGCCTGAAAGTAGGCATCTTTATGCCTAACAACAGCGGCTCAATGTCAATCAGTACGTACAAACCGGATCCCGATGACTGGACTTTTGAGTCCAATAAAAAAATTACTCAAGCTGCGGAAGTAGCTGGAATGGATTTTGTGTTCCCTGTAAGTCGCTGGAAAGGCTTTGGTGGCGAATCGGATTACATGGGCAACTCTCTTGAAACCATGACATGGGCTGCCGGACTCCTCATGGCTACAGAGAAAATAGAAGTGTATTCGACTGTCCATGTGCCTGTTTTCAATCCAGTCGTAGCTGCAAAAATGGGAGCTACCCTCGACCACATTAGCAACGGAAGATGGGGAATTAATATAGTTAGCGGCTGGAACAAAGAAGAGTTCGAGATGATGGGCATCGACATGCTCCCGCACGAGAACCGATACAAACGAACGGAAGATTTCATTAGATGCCTGAAGGGCCTTTGGTGCGAGGAGCCCGGTACCTTCGATTTCGAATCACCCTATTACAAAATTAAAGGCGGCAATTGCCGACCTCAACCCGTTCGACGCCCACACCCACCCATAGTTAATGCCGGACAATCCGACGACGCACTTTCTTTGGTAGCTCGCAATTGTGACTGGTGTTTCACCGCTCCTATCAACATTGAGGCTGCTGCGACCATCACAAAAGATGTAAAGAAACGGGCCAAGGAAGCTGGACGCGATCTTAGAGTCGTAGCCGGCATTATGCCGATATGGGATGACGACCCAGATCTACCAATTAGAGAACGGGATCGTTTGGTAAAAGCTGCCGATCCCGTTGCGATTGACAATTGGGCCAGCGGCGTGGGCCTAGAAAGTGGCTCCTTTGACGAGGTTACCTATGAAATGTTCGCTTTTGGGGCCGGCTCCTATCCCCTTTTGGGGACTCCCGATGACATTGTCTCAGGACTACGCGATCTCTATGACGTTGGAATTGACGGAGTTTTGATGAGTTTCCTGCGTTACCAAAGAGACACTGAGCGATTCGGACAGGAGATCCGGCCTAGACTTGTAAAAGCCGGACTAATCTAACTACCCGTTAGAGTCTGAGCTCTGTTACCCTTTCCCATGAGGAGAAACGATGAATATTGATCGAGACGTAACGATTTACGAAGTAGGCCCTCGAGACGGATTGCAGAACGAGCCCGACAGTGTGGCAACGGAAATCAAGCGGCAACTCCTGGAAAGGCTCATCGCCGCCGGAATTCCTCGTATCGAAATGACTTCGTTTGTTTCCCCTAAGTGGATACCTAAACTTGCGGATGCTGACGACCTAGCGAGGATTGCCCCGAGAAACGATGCCGTTTCCTACTCCGCCCTGACGCCAAACCAGCGGGGCTATGAGAGATTTCAACAGGCCAAAATTCCAGTACTCGCCTTCGTCGTTTCGGTTTCTGAAACCCACAACAAAAAAAACTTGAACCGATCGGTAGATGAGCACTTGGAAGCATTTAAGCCTATCGCCGAGCAGGCCAAAGCCGATGGGATTGCTCTTCGCATGTATGCATCTACTTGTTGCGGTTGTCCCTACGAAGGCAAAATATCGACTTCACAGGCCATGCAGGTTATGAAAAGACTAATCAACATGGGAGCGGATGAAATTGCCATCGCAGATTCTTTAGGAGTTGGAACTCCCAGCCAAATCCGTGACCTGGTTCAAGCCGCTGCAACTGAGTTCCCCGTAGAAAAGATCGGGCCCCATTTGCATGATACTTATGGTCGAGCACTCGTAAACCTAATGGCAGGGTACGAGGAAGGAGTACGAACCTTTGACGCCTCACTAGGAGGTCTGGGCGGCTGCCCCTATGCTCCCGGAGCCTCGGGCAATCTAGCCACCGAAGATGTTGTCAACCTCTTCGAAGAAGAAGGAATTCGCACCGGTGTCGATTTAGACAGTCTCGTGTCCACAACTCTATGGCTCGAAAATGATGTCCTGAAACGCCCTTTACCCGGTCGGGTTTTTCGAGCGAAGGCAGCCCAAAAGTCAGAAAACCAAGACGACTAATTTTCATTTATAGAAACATCAAAAACTTGAGGAGAATGAAATGGCTTTATTAAAATGGAAAGTCGGTGATACCACAATCACCAAGTTAGAAGAAATTGTTTATCCGGAGTTCTCGGATGTAATACCGGCAGCCACACCGGATGTAGTAAAACAAGTCAAGTGGTTGTTTCCTCACTTCGTTACGCCCGAAGGTCTACTCAGCCTGAGTATTCACTCGTTAATTGTAGAAACACCGAATGCAAAGCTCGTAGTCGACACATGCATTGGAAACGATCGCGACCGCAATCCATTCGATGTGATGCATATGCTGTCAACAAGTTATCTAGAAGACATGATCGCAGCAGGATATCAACCGGAAGGGATTGACTTCGTGCTCTGTACTCACCTACATCTAGATCACGTAGGATGGAATACGCGAAAAGTCGACGGAAAATGGGTACCAACTTTTCCAAACGCCTCCTATCTAATGGGGAAGCAGGACCTTGACTTCTGGAGCTCCGCCGCCAGCCATGATGCGGAAGAAGATTTTCTTCAGATACAGGCAAAGGTAATGGAAGACTCGCTGCAACCGATATTGGACGCAGATCTGGCAAAGCCGGTCGAGGGACCTACGGAAGTTTGTGAAGGCGTTCGACTAATCTCGACACCTGGACATACTCCAGGCCATTGCTCCGTCATAGTTGAATCCAAAGGAGAATCCGCCATGATAACGGGCGACTTCGTTCACCATCCGATTCAGTTTAATGACCCAGCACTAGTCAGTCCTTTTGACGTTGATAACGACGCCGCTGTCGCGACAAGGAGAAGAGTCTTTGACGAGTACGCTGACTCCCCCACGCTGATAATCGGGACACACTTTGCTGGCCCCACTGCCGGAAAACTCGTTCGGGATGGCGATGGCTGCTACCGACTAGACGTTTAATAACAATTCACGAGCCCTTTCTAAGGGCTCGTGAATTGTTTTACCCTTTTGATTTAATTCTATCCAGAGTCTCTTTAAACTGCTGAACCGAGACTGCCATTTTAAGGCTCAGATTGTCCTCGAGTACCTCGTACATAAGATCTGTCTCGGCCTCCATGTGCATAAAAACTGTGACGCCTTGATCTCCGCCCCCCTCAATATGCACGTCGCCTCCCGAATTGTATGTGAACGTCCCGACAGGCTTAATCACGTGTGATTCGATGCCAGTCGCTTCGTCAACTTCAAACACGTGATGCTCACCATCAACGACTAGTGCACTAGACGCCGCAACGTGCCGGTGATAAAAGCATTTCGTATTAGGTTCAAAACGAAACATGACATCTGCCGTTCTCTTTTCTACATCTACGTCAAAGATCGTGTAGGCCAGCCCTTTGAATTTTCCGAAGGGTAGCCACGTAACATTCTGATCATCGAACCTGAAGGAAATCGCTTTGTTCAATTCTTCGGACATTTACTTCCTTACCTACCTTTGTGTAATCTTCTCTGAGAGGAATCTTAGCGAGACTCTAACGTCTCGTTTCACTTTGGAAAACTAGCCTACCTTGGAGGCAACAACAGCATGAATGATCTAGAGCATAAAACAACTATCGTTACCGGAGCAAGCAGAGGTTTAGGGAAGTCTATCGCCCTTGCTTTTGGCAAATCGGGGGCGAAGGTTGCCTGTGTAGCTACTTCTAAAGACAACGCCAAACGAACGACCGAAGAAATCCGAGACCTTGGGGGCACCGCCACGGAATTCGGCTGTCGCGTTGAAAAAGAAGCGCAAGTCAAAACTCTTTTTGGAGATGTTCAAAACGAATTCGGACCCGTCGATGTTCTAATTAACAACGCAGGCATTTCAAAACCAACTTTTACCCTAGACATGACGGAAAGCAGCTGGAATGAGCACATGGACATCAACTGTAAGTCTATTTTTTTGTGTTCGAAAGAAGCTGCTAAACAAATGAAAAAGAACGAAGGCGGCTCCATCGTAAATATTGGATCGATACTTGGCAAAAACGCGTTCCCGGCAACTCTAGGATATTGCGCGAGCAAGGCCGCCACTGACCAAATGACTCGAGTTCTCGCCATTGAATGGGCGCGGTACGGAATCAGGGTGAACTGTGTGGCTCCGGGTTATGTCAAAACAGATTTAATTGAAGGACTAGAGTCAGAGGGCAAGCTATCGATTGCTGACCTAGAGCGCAGAACACCACAAAGAAGACTTGGGACAGGGGAGGAAATCTCTAGCGCTGTATTATTCGTAGCTAGCAATCAAGCAAGTTTTATGACAGGCGAAATTATGGTTGTCGACGGCGGTTGGAGTGCTTTTGGCTATTACGAACCACGCGGAAGTTAAAGAAAACTTTTAACTACGATCCTGTCACCTTTTAGTGCAAACTATAGACTTAACTAACGAACTGCAGTGAGGACATATTATGGGTACTAGAGAGATCACCCCTAAAGAAATGGACGAGAGAATTAGTCGTTATTCAAAACTACAGCCTTTGAAGATCCAACAAGAAGCCCAGGCACCTCTCGAAGTATTGGATATGATTTACTCCAGAGAACTCCTCCCAGTCATCGGATTAGAAGAAGGAGAATCAGCGCTGACAGACGCCCCTCCAATTCGCGGTGCAGCCGGCATGACAATGACGCTTGCGCGGTGCCCATCAGGCACAGGACCAGGCTTGCATTCCCATCAGGATACTTACGAAACTTTCACTGTGTTGTCGGGGAAATTCGAATTCGTGTGGGGCGACTCGGGGGAGTATTCAGTCCTTCTCGATACTTTCGATACTATTTCCGTTCCTCCTCGCTGCTGTCGCGCTTTTAAAAATATTTCGAAAGAAGACGGACTACTGCAAGTCCTGATAACGGGTGGAGTTCACGATATGAACGATATAAATTTTCATCCAGATATAGGTCGAGCTGTCTCTCAGGGTTCGCCAGAATTTAAAACACAATTGGATAAAAGAGGGATGCAATTCACGGCCGTTCCGGAGTAATTCTCAGTTACTCTGAAACTAACGTCCCCCGCTGATGTCGTAAATTACCGTTGTGACGTAGGAAGCCTCTTCGCCACACATCCAGACGACGAGGTTTGCCACCTCCTCCGGCTCACATATTCTCCCCAAAACCGTAGACTTTTCCGCGAGCTCTAGCGCAGTATCGATACCTATAGAGCGTTCAAAAATTTCAGTTCTAGTCAAACCAGGCCGAACGCAGGCTACGCGGATCCCCTCTGGCCCAACCTCTCGGGAGAGACCCAAAGTAAAGGAATCCATCGCTCCTTTGCTCGCGGCATAAGGCACATCCCCCGGAAGTCCGCCATAACGAGCGGAAATCGAGCCAATATTAATGATTGCACCACCCGACCCTCCGGAATTGGTCGACATCCTTTTGATAGCTTCCCTGGAACTTACGAAAACGCTGAAAATATTAACATCAAACACCTGGCGAATACGATCTAAGTCCGACTCCACAATACTTGTCTCATAATCCACCGCAGCATTGTTGACGAGGGCTGTGACGGGACCTAGCTCCTTGTCTGTTTGTCGAAACAGTTCAAGCACATCTGCTTCATTGCCGACATCTGCCTGCACAGCAATGCCTCTCTGCCCATGTTTCTCAATTTCCCGTACCGTCTCTTCTGCACGATCCTTCGCTCGGACGTAGTTAACTGCTACATCAAATCCAGCCTTTGCGGCTTTGATCGCAATTGCTGCACCAATCCCTCGGCTACCTCCTGTGACGATCATTACTTTCGACATTTAAAAAGCTCCAATAAAAAGTTTTCAGCCTTCTTCATCCATAATCTCATCCAATGTTTCTCGGATTGCACCCACGACCTGATCAATTTCGTTGCGCTCGATGATATACGGCGGGCACACGGCAATACCTGACACTCCCGCCGCCCTCGCAATCACTCCTTTGGTAATAAGTCGACGATAAATTCGCAAAGGAAGCTTTCTCGAGGGATCAAAAGCTTCCCTTGTTTCCTTGTCTTTAACCACGTCAATTGCACCAATCATCCCTAGACCTCTGACTTCGCCAACGTGGGGGTGATTTTCAAACTCTGTCCGGAGCTTCTCTTGAAGATAGACACCAGTTTCCGCCGCCCTATCAAAGAGCGATTCATTCTCCATAATATCTAGGTTCGCATTAGCAGCAGCCGCACTTATTGGATGACCGCTATACGTCTGTCCGTGATTAAATTGAGGAACCTCATCTCCAGCCTCTTCTATCACCGACCATATCTTCTCCGTGATCAGACAGGCCGATAACGGCGCATAGGCACTCGTAAGACCCTTTGCAAGTGTTACAAGATCCGGTTCGATTCCTAGGGCTTGACTACCCCAAGGCCTGCCTGTGCGACCGAAACCGCAAATGACTTCATCAGCGATGAACAACACATCGTACTTTCGCAAAACCTCTTGCATGGCAGGGAAGTAGTCTTCCGGTGGAACAATGACACCCCCGGCACCCATAACCGGTTCGGCAATAAATGCTCCTATCGTCTCTGGACCTTCTCTTTCAATAGTTTCCTCAAGCTCATTGACCAACTTGTTAACAAAATCGGACTCTGACATGCCCGGATCGCTCTCTCTGTAAAAATGCGGAAGTCCTACATGAAGGAATCCCGGGAGAGGCATGTTCATTTTTGCATGCACCGCGGGAAGGCCAGTTAGATTGGACGCTCCCACAGTAATTCCGTGGTATGCCATGTTTCGACTGATCATTTTGGTTTTCTTGGGCTTACCGCGAAGATTGTTGTAAAGCCAAACCAGTTTAATTTGAGTGTCATTAGCGTCTGATCCCGAGAGGCCAAAGAAGACCTTCGAGATCGGCCAGGGGGTCATCTTTTTTAGGCGATCAGCCAACCTAATCGATGGCTCGTTCGCCATAGCGAAGAAAGTATGATAGAAGGCCATTTGCCTCGCCTGATCCGCTATTGCCTCAGCAATCTCC
>CAYOGP010000050.1:7764-10206 GCA_964403555.1 uncultured Spirochaetales bacterium
TGGCGGCCATCCCCAACGTCGACGCACCAAAGCCCCGCCAGCGCGTCAATGTATTCTCGCCCATGAATATCAGTGAGCCGTACTCCATGAGCGCCCTTCATAATTACTGCGCCGTGCTCTGCATGGTCCTCAAAGTTAGTGTATGGATGCAACAATGAATCAAGATCCATTTCGCGAAGATCTTCGGACATACTCTTCTCCTCTAAGTTATTTGCCACTGTCTAAGGCAATATTAATCAAAGAACTTCCATCGGGTTGCACGACGAGTTCGTCATCGGGATTTATCACAATAGTTGTCGTTGCAAATTCGATAATGGCAGGACCAACAATGCGATCATTTTCTATTAGATCGTCACCCTTGTAGATTGCTGTCTCTACCTCTTCGTTAACACCAGCCATGTAGCTAACTCTACTGCCGGTCGGCTTTGCACCGCTGGAGCCTGTCGTTAGTCGACCTTCTGGAGCGGGGCGGCTCCCTGAGGCCGCTATACGCCAGTGAAGACACTCGATGGGTTGATCTCGCATGGAATACGTAAATCTTTTCTCGTGCTCATCATGAAAATTTTTCTCTAATTGACGTAGCAAGGCGTCGTCAATGGGGCCCTCTGGCAAGGTAACCGTCAAGTTGT
The DNA here is from genome assembly GCA_964403555.1 of uncultured Spirochaetales bacterium. Taxonomy (GTDB): domain Bacteria; phylum Myxococcota_A; class UBA9160; order UBA9160; family UBA6930; genus UBA6930. The sequence goes on from CAYOGP010000050.1 coordinate 8,394, forward strand.
GGACTTGTCCTGGATACCTTCCTTCTATATGTCTGGTGAATCTGATCTCGTCAGGTTTAAAACCGTCGGATTCCAAATGGTTTTTCCCTTCTGCAATCAGTTCGTCGAAAAGAGTCGACACCTTCTTCGCGACTTCATTTTCATCAGTACGAGTGTGAAACAATCTGACATAGTCATGTTTCACGGGTGTCACTGCCATACCGAAGGCGCAAAGTCCTCCTGCGGATCTCGGGATTAATACTTGGCTAATTTCAAGCATGCGAGCCAACTCCGCCGCATGGAGACCTCCTGCACCACCGCCCGCAACCAGGACGTAGTCTCTCGAATCGATACCACGTTCGATCGATACGGCTCTAATGGCAGAAGCCATATTTGAATTTACGATCGTAATAATCCCGGCAGCGGCTTCTCGAATACTTAAGCCCAACGGCTTTGCAATATTCTCCTCTATTGCACGATTCGCTAAATCGATTTCTAACGACCGTCTGCCGCCCAAAAACGCGCCCGCTGCCATCCTACCCACAGCGAGGTTGGCATCCGTAACTGCAGGCTCGCGTCCTCCTCGGCCATAACAAGCGGGCCCCGGTTGCGAACCTGCGCTTTGCGGACCAACTCGTAACGAGTTTCCGCTATCAATCCAGGCAATTGATCCTCCACCTGCACCAACAGACAAAACCTCTACTCCGTTTACTCCTATCGGCTGGTTTGCAACCTGTATGTCGGTTGACATAACCGGTTCGCCGTCACGCAACATGCAGACATCGAAACTTGTTCCGCCCATGTCGACGATGATCAAACGATCGGGAGCTTTCGTATTTGCCGCGTAGTGAGCTCCTGCTGCCGGCCCCGCGGCCGGTCCCGAGGCAACGGCATTAACAGGCCGAGCGAGAAGATCGGGAACTGATGCGCAACCACCGTTAACTTGCATAATTTGCGGAGGATGCGGCAAGCCTCCCGCCAGCATCTCCTTCTCAAAGGCTCTGAGGTAATCTCCAATGATAGGTGCAATATAGGCCGAAAGCACTGTAGAAGAAGTTCGCTCCCATTCGCGGATTTCAGGGAGAATGTCGCACGAGCACAGTACGTCCGCCTCGGGAAGGATTTCTTTGACTATTTCAGCAGTTCTCTTCTCGTGACTGGAGTCTATAATCGACCACAAGTAGGCAATCGCTACTCCTTTAACGCCATGGGCTCCAAAATATCGAGCCGCTTCTCTCACGGCGTCCTCATCAAGAGGAAGAACTTCAGTACCATCTGCTCCAAAGCGCTCTGGAATTCCCAACCGTAAGTACCGCGGCACAAAATCTTCCGGCTTCTGGAGGTGAATATTAAAGCGCTCGGGCTTACCTCCACGCCCCAAGTAGGTGATGTCTCTGAATCCCTTGGTGGCCATCAAGCCAATTACAGGACCGTTTCGTTGTATCAACGCATTGGTTGCCATCGTCTGACCATGGACTAGAAACTCTGTCTCTTGGAGCAAATCAGAAACACTGATTCCAGACTCTTCAGATATTCCTGACAACCCTCGAGTTATCGCAAGTAGCGGTTCATCCGGAGTAGAGTCCTCCTTGTATACGTGAAACTCGCCATCATCCTTCAGAAGAACTAAATCAGTAAAAGTTCCGCCAATGTCTATGCCTACTCGATGTCCCATATTAAGCCTCCTAAGAATTCTCAGCGAAGTCGCGCGCCGTTGGCGCTTCTATGTAACGGTCTTGTGATCGCATCTTGTTTGCCGTCCACTTACCTGCAGCAGGGGTCGTCGGCTCAATCATGGGACGAGGAGTTTTTCGAAGTTCGGCCCTACGCGCTT
>CAYOGP010000051.1:0-10135 GCA_964403555.1 uncultured Spirochaetales bacterium
TGGTGTGGGCTTGTAAGAGAGGGGAGATCCGGATCTGGTAGGCTTTCGTCAAGTGCAACAATAGGCACCACCGGCGTTTTTTGAACCTCAGAAGAGAGCTCCACGGTCATGAACGAAGGGCAGTCCCCTTCAAGACACGAATAGTCCATATTACACGACGATTGATGAATACGAGTTTTGCGACCAAACTCCGTTTCTACGGGCATAACGGACAAGCAGTTGGATTTTGTACCACAGTCTCCACAACCCTCGCAGACACTCTCATTAATGAAAATTCGTTTTTTCGGTGTCTCCTGAATGCCTCTCTTTCTCTCTCTGCGTTTTTCGGCGGCACACTGCTGATCAAAAATTATTACTGTAACTCCGGATATATCTCGAAGTTCCTTCATCACATTGTCATATTGTTCCCGGCCTTGAAGGTCAGTCCTCGGCCCTAAATCTTTCTTGTCATACTGTTTCACCTCATCCGTAACCAGTACGATCCTTTGGACGCCTTGAGCCTCTAATTGGCGAGCTAGTTCTAACGGCGAACTTAAACCAACAACATCTTGCCCACCCGTCATAGCTACCGCTGAGTTGTACAAAATACGAAAAGTGATATTTACGTCCGCAGCTACACACGCCTCAAGAGATTTACTAGCCGAATGTGCAAATGTTCCATCTCCTACGTTCTGGAAAACATGTTCTTTTTCTGTAAAGGGAGAAAGTCCAAGCCAGCACGCTCCCTCCCCACCCATTTGAGGAAGCCAGGAAATCCCTCTATCCATCCATAAAGCCATAGCGTGGCAACCAATACCACCGCCTGCATGGTCAGAACCTTCCGGGAGAATCGTGGAACTGTTGTGAGGACAGCCACTGCAAAAATATGGAGTTCGACTTGTTACTTCTGAGTAGTCTCTTCTATCAATTTCTTCGATATCTAAGACTCGATCTCTGAGTGCGGGCCACCGTAATCGGTCAGCAAGTGCACCAGCAAGTACGACCGCAATTTGATCTGCGAGGAGTTCTCCATGGGATGGAAAAAGAGTACGTCCGTAAGCATCTCTCTTTCCATAGACAAGTGGCCTTGAAGAAAGGTTATACAGCAAATCGCGAATTTGGGTTTCGATAAATCCGCGCTTATCTTCGATTACGATTATCTCCGAGAGACCTGCGGCAAACGTTCGTAGGCTTTCAGGTTCTAAGGGAGAAATTAGAGCGGGCTTATACAAACGAATGCCAAATCGATGGAGTTCCTCATCGCCAAGCTCAAGAATATCTAGGGCATGCAGGAGATCCCGATAGGTTTTCCCTGCGGCTACCAAGCCTATCCTATCTTCCGGTGTGCTGACGGTAACTTTATCTATTTCATTTGCGCGAGCGTAGGCATGTGCTGCTTGCGTTCGATCCTCATAAATTTGCCTCTCCATTTCCAACGACCAAGGAGGAAGTAGACGTATGTCCTGACTCTTACGATACGTAGTTCCATCAATTTTGAAGTCGGGAATGCGCCTCGGTGTAGGCGGGTTTAGATCAACCAACGCTCCGCCATCAGCGACGTTGGTAACAATTTTGAGAGCTGTCCAAAGCCCGCTATATCGAGACATCGCGATCGCGTGCAGCCCCAGATCAACAACTTCTGACGGATCTCCTGGATAAAAGACCGGAAAAGACAGGTCGTAAAAAGAAACCGTGCTATCCCCAGGGATTGTTGAACTCTTGCAGGCGAGGTCATCGCCTGCCAACGCTACAGCTCCACCCATGAGACCTGTACCTAAAAAATTCCCGTGCCTAAAGGCATCACCTGTTCGATCTACACCAGGAGTTTTCCCGTACCAGATCGAAACAACGCCGTCATAGTTTTCATGTGGAAAATTTCCTAAAAGTTGCGCTCCGTAGAGTGCCGTGGCAGCAACCTCTTCATTAATGCCGGGCTGCCAGATTACATTGTGCTCCGACAAAATCCTTTCCGTCCGAGCCAACTGCTTATCGTATTCTCCAAGTGGGGAGCCCTGATAGCCGGTTATAAAGGTGCCGACTTTGTATCCTGCTTTTAGGTCTAATCGGCTCTGCACAATCGGAAGACGAACCAGAGCCTGGATGCCAGTCATGGCAACTCTACCCGAATCTAACAAGTACTTGTCGTCTAACGAATAACCATCGGACACAGATCAATTCTAGTCTGGTTTAGGACTCCTTGAAAGCGTTGAAATCAGCTTCTTGGAGTTAAGGCTACGACCGCAGGCCTAGGGGGCACAGATGGATCAAAATCGGGCCAACGAGTGGTCGGATTCGACCAAGTCCCTCCGGCGCCCGGGTGTTGTACAGAAAGCCAAACCCCTAGGTTATCTGGTGAAAGGCAGGGCCCACAAATTTCGCTACCCAGAGGACCTCGGAAAATTTCCTCCGTGACGCGCCCTTGATCGTTCGTTCGGTATAACGCATCCTGAGATCCAGTTTCTGATTTCCTCCTACCTTGATCAGTCGCAATTAGAAGCCTTCCCCCCGGATCATGCGCAAGATTATCGGGTCCGGCGAAAAGGTCAGAGTCTTTCCAAACATTTCCCCCCGATATTGCGACCTCCCATCTAAAGGATTCAGCCGTATGATCGCCATCTGGAGAAGTCAGCCTTAGAATTTGACCCATTCGAGCGAAAGGAACCACGGAACCTACAGGCTTTTGTTCTGCCTGGCGACTTCCGTGACCGGTCAAAGCTACCCAAACATGTTCACCTAAAGGTTGTACATCCTCAGGTCTATCCAGAGGTGTAGCTCCAACCAAAGAAGCTGCCACCCTCACATTGACAACAATATCAGCAAGTGATGCAAATCCGTTGCTTGGGACCAATTGACCAATGCCAGGCCTCAACGGTAACCAACGAACTTTTCCGTCATGTGAAAATTGAGCAACCGAAAGAGTCCCAGAATCCAGCATTTTTCCAGCTTGAAGGCCTGTCTGCCCTCCAATCCAGCTCTCGTCACTTACGAATCGGTAGAGGAACTCACCGGGTGCATCGTCGCCTAAGTACACCACCACTCGATTATCCGGAGACAAAATCAACTCAGCCGATTCATGTGCGAACCGACCGAGAGCCGTTCTTTTTATCGGGGCGGCGTTCGGCGCCCAGGGATCCACCTCAACTACCCAGCCAAATCGATTGCTTTCATGGGGTTCATCCCAATAATTGAACCGCGAATCGACAGCATGCCATTGTACTCTCCCCGATCCCAGTCGGTACCTTCGGGCAATAGGTCCTTTTTTTTCAGGGTATCTGAAATAAGACTGAAAATTTTCTTCGCAAGAGAGGACGGTTCCCCAAGGCGTCACACCCCCAGCACAGTTACCGAAAGTACCCAAAACCTTCATCCCTTCCGAATCAGCGGAAGTGGAGAGCAACGCCGAATTAGCTGCCGGCCCTGAAAACTCTATTGGAGTCGTAGCCGAGACCCTGCGCGCTAGCGGGCCAGGAGTAGGCACAAACGAGGAACCCGTTCTCACTAATTCGACAACTGAAAGCCCTACCGCTGCCATTTGATGAGCCAGACTGCCATTGCTTCCCCTATATCTCGCGGCAAACATCATCTCTGGATTTACGTATTCGTGGTTCGCAACAAGTAGAAAACGATCTGGGCCATTCTCGAAAAGGGCCAGATAATCGTTGTTGTAACCAAACTGGAGGGACTGTGCTTCTGGATCAGGTCTTCCTGGGGCCCACGTAGGCGCATTTTCAAGAACAGGATCACCCCAACGAAGAATGATATTTGCTTCGAGGTCTGGGGAAACATGATGGGTTAAATTAGAACCATCTGGTACTGATCTGAAAGGTTTTTCCCACAGGTTTTCGAGCTCGTTCCTACGATACGTACAGCCGGCAGCTGCGAGCGCTCCAGTTTGCACCAATGTGCGCATAAATGATCTTCTCGTAAGCCTCATTAAATGCCTACACTCTCACTTTGAGTGGAATTCTGCTAATTGCGCAAAGGAACATCTAAGGAAAGTTCACCGAGGTGGCTAAAATTTCAATGCCTATGAGGGTACGAAAAGACAACTTCTTAAGAAAATTGACTGTGGCCTCAGCCTTTTTGCTTGGTATCGCAAATTTATGTGTGCCACTTGTCGCTGAAGCTGCATGGATACGTGGCGGAGTAAAATTAAACCTCCGTACAGGACCAGGGACGGAGTATCGAATCCTTGGACTTATTGAGACAGGAGACGAAGTTGCCATCGTCTCTGAACAAGGAGACTGGACCGAGATCCAAGTAACCGCCGATGGAAAGCAGGGTTTCATACTCGCTGGATATGCAGACCTGGAGCCGCCATCTGCGATCAAAGTTTTGGAATTAGAGAACCAGGTAAAGGAGCTTATCTCTCAGCTGCGTAAATCTCAATCAGCTTCAAAAGGGTTTGGAGAGAAAGCTCACGTACTCAAAAAGAGTGAGGAAGAACTGCTCAATAAAGTCAGTCTCCTTACCACTGAAAATCATAGTTTAAAATCTCCAAGCCGATGGCCCGAGTGGATAACGGGGGCATTAATTCTATCCTCCGGCATGGTTCTCGGCGCGATTCTAAGATCCATTCTGAATCGAAGCAAACGCCAACATCGAATTAAACTGTGAGACTCAATAAGTTTCGGACAGGTTCTCTTACATCTGAGACGGAATGAGGAACATCGCTATCCCCGAAACAAAAGCACAAACCAGTGCAATCAGGAACATGTAACCAACAACCTCGCCAAACCGTAAACGGGTTACCGCTAAGATTGGGATCGCAAAGAAAGGTTGAATAAGATTCGTGGTCGAGTCGCCGCAAGAGTAAGCGATCATCGTTGTAACAACCGAGACATCTAACATTTTCGCAGCGGGTAATAAGAACGGTGCCTCAATAAGCCATTTCGATCCTGCAGAAGGCACGAATAAGTTCATAAATCCGGAATAAACATAAACCACGAACGGATAAGTCTCGGTAGATGACAGGCTTGCAAAAAGGCTACCTATCCACGTACCCAATTCGGTGTGCACCATCAGACCAAAGATTCCCGCGTAAAACGGAAATTGGACTATTATCCCCCATGCAGAATCTACCCCGGCCCTACAAGCACGTAGGAATGAGATGGGACGACCATGCAGTAACATCGCAGCTACTAGAAAGACAGTATTGTAGGCGTTAATAGTCCAGCTCGTTCCAAATCCTTGCGTGGCGAATGCGTGACCCAGCGGATATGAAAATAGAACGACAGCCAACCAAATCCATCCTCTAAAATTTTCAATCTTAAATCTTGGACTATCGTCCTTTTCGTCTTCTGGAAAGTTAGGGAGAATCTTTTGGATTTGCTCATGACTTAAAGTCATTACATTCTTTTTTGGATGAAGGGCAAGAGCAACTCCAAGAGAAACCATGGCAATCAATGGCAAATACAGAAGATTGAATAGATTAAATAGCGTTTCGGTAACTGGATAAAGTCGGTCGACCACTGCTAGCCCACTTGCCGGATCCATTAGTGGATTCCCGGGTGTCGCTAAAATTAGGGGAGCCGATCCCGAGAGACCTCCGTGCCAAACTGTCCCAACCCCCAAGTAACACGAGGCGACAAGAATTCGAATATCTGCTTTGGGGTTCCTATTACAAAGAAAGGGAACGAAAAACGCGCAAGAAACTAAACACAGAGCCCAATTCAGATACCCCGTAATAAAAGAAAAAATTGCTGCAACCAAAATCGCTTGATAGGGCTTTTGAGGATTAGGCAAACCTGCTAGATAGTCTAAAAACCTATAAACGGGCTTTGAAGACACACATGCGCTTGCAGCCACCATAGCGATTGAAAATTGCATAGCCAAAGACAGAAGGTCCCAAACTCCCTCTCCCCAGGCCAAAACGGATTCCTCGATACCTGCACCCGCGCCAGCGACAGCAAGAAAGAGCGCAATAGTAGTGAGCATCATGCAGATGACCCAAGAGTCAGGAATCCAGCGCTCAGTAAATCGGGAAAAGCTTGCACCAGTATGGCGCACAATGTCCAACATACTCACTCGATACTGTCTAACCAAGAGTTTATTGCGGAGGAAATCTCGTCCGGGGAATCCTCCTGAATAAAGTGAGTTCCACTGACAGTAACCTCTCGTTGGTTCGGCCAAGATCTGCAGAATTCTCGCTGTGCGCCGATCAAAATTGCTCCGGGTTCAGCATTGATAAAAAGTTTTGGTATCGCACTTGAACCCAGCCAGTTTGCGTAGTCATCAACAATTGCAGTAACGTCGGCGGGTTCCCCATCGATAGGGATCTCGCGTGGCCACGTGAGAGTTGGTCGGCGACCCTCTCCTTCAGAACTAAATGGAGCGCGGTAGGCTCCCATTTCATCTTCAGAAAGTTCTCTGATAATTGAGCCTGGCAATCCTTTCTCCACAAAAATGTTTTTCTCAAGGACCATCGACTCGCCCATAGGCGAACGAAAACCTTGAAACACTTTTTGGGGAGCCTCGGGGAATTCGTCCCAAGTTAAGGGTCTAACAATTGCCTCCATGTAGGCGATCCCTTTTATTTTCTCAGGATGACGTCGTGCCCAGTCGAACCCCAGTGCGGAGCCCCAGTCATGAATGATCAAGGTGACATTCTCGGATACATCTAAGTTATCCAAAAATCCGTCGAGATACTCTCGGTGTTCGACAAATCGGTACGATCCTGGGCCATCAGATTCAAGCTTTTCCGAATCTCCCATTCCAATAAGGTCGGGAGCAATGCAACGACCCCTAGATTCAAGCCCCGGAACAATATTTCGCCACAGGAATGACGAGGTTGGATTGCCATGGAGAAACACCAAGGGCGCTCCCGACCCTGCCTCTACGTATGCCATCCGTCTTCCCTGGACTTCGGTAAATTTCTTCTCGTACATAACTCGATCCTTTTTAATTAACGACCTACGAATTCTGGAGACCGTTTTGCAACAAAAGCAGCGATACCTTCTTTCCCATCAGGTCCCTTCGCGGCATTCGCGATGGCTCGAGTTTCACGCTCCATCTGAGCCTCTAAGTCATCACCTGCTGAAGCCAAGAGAAGCCTTTTCGCAGACCCAAACGCTTCAGTAGGCCCCGAAGCCAGATCCTCCGCAAGTTTCACAGAACTTGACAGGACTTCATCGTCAGGAACTATTCTGTTGATCAGCCCCCAATCTAGTGCTTCCTCAGCGCTCAGCACCCGATTCGTGAGCACCAGTTCTTGCGCTCGTCGCAAACCAACAAGGCGTGCGAGAAAAAATGTTGAACTTCCATCAGGAGTGAGTCCTGCCTTGGTATAAGCCATAGTAAATTTTGCCGACTCGCCAGCAATAGCAAGGTCGGTAGAACAAGCAAGACTCATGCCCGCACCCGCGGCAACTCCATTGACTGCCGATACGAGAGGAGGAGACATGCGAGCAAATCGGGAAATGGCGCCGTGCAAGTAGGTGGTCATTTCTAGCATCGCGCTAGAAACTTGATCCCCCGCCGTCGCGAAACCTGGCAGGTCCCCTCCTGCACAAAATGCCTTACCATTCCCCGTGATGACCGCAGCACGAATTTCCGGATCCTCGTGGCACTGAATGGATACCTTCATTAATTCGAACGAAGTCTCCTTATCAAGCGCATTGAACGCTTTCGGGCGATTCAAAGTAATTACTGCAACATTATTTTCCACGGAAAGTTCAAGATTATTCAACGCCTTAGTACTCCTGTTTAAATCAAGCTCCCGGATTATAGTGAGGACCATACAAACCGACTACTAGGAAAATCGACGAAACAAATTAAAATAATGATCTGAAAACCTTTTTTTCAAGATTCGCTAGCTCCGGGACTTTAAAGCTTCCGAATCAAATTTCGGCAAACCCAGTGAGTTTAGCTAGTCTCGGTTTATGGTCGTCGTAGGCATTATCCCTGCTCGTTATGGCTCCTCCCGCTTCCCGGGAAAGCCATTGGCGAACATCAATGGTGTTTCTATGATTGAACGGGTCTATAACGGTGCGCTAGAAGCAAAAAGCCTCGACGACATCCGCGTGGCTACAGACGATCTCCGCATCGCAAAAGCCTGCAAAAATTTCGGAGCACATGTCGAAATGACCAGACCCGACCACCCTACCGGCTCCGATCGTATCGCCGAAGCAATAGCCAAGATCAGCTGTGACATAGTAGTAAACATACAGGGTGACGAGCCTCTAATAGAAGGTCACGTAATAGATGCAGCGGTAAACTCATTGATTGAAACCCCCGAAGCGGAGGTATCAACCGTAGCTCACGCCGCAAACATTGACGACTTGCAAAACCCCGACCGCGTTAAGGTCGTAATTAACCATAAGAACTTAGCACTGTATTTTTCACGTGCGGAGATTCCTTTTACCCGGGTACCAACAGACGAGGTGCATAAAAATCGCCTACAACACGTTGGGCTTTACGCCTATCGACGAAGCTTTCTTCTGGACTATGTAAGATTCCGCCCGTCGGCTCTAGAAAAAATAGAGTCACTCGAACAATTACGTATTTTGGAGAATGGATTTAATATCGTGGTTGCCAGAATTCATAACTGGTCAAGTTGTCCCGTTGATTCTCCAAAAGACATTGTCAAAGTCGAGAAGATTCTCTTAGAGAGATAAACGTTTTATGAGGACCCTCGAATCGCCGCCACACTGGAAAACGTCGAAACACCGTAGGGGACAAAGTAAGTAAGGATCATCTTAAGAAAGTCGTGCCGCGCCATGGAGCCATCAAGGATACGGTCTCCATGGTTAATCGCTATCAGAATAGTGCCCACAAGCAAAGCTACCCGCAAAGCTCTGACAACAACATCTCTCCGAGTGATCAACTCAAATGTCTCTTTCAATGTGCTCCTCTCCAATTAATGCCAGTATTAACCTCAACGGTAAGTGGCACTCTTAATTGGTATACATTCTCCATATGCTCACGCACAATCTCAACCAAGACGTCCTTTTGCTCCAGAGAGACTTCGAAAACCAGCTCATCGTGCACCTGGAGAATCATCGATGCATATAGACCTTCGCTCGAAACAACGCGATCAATAGAGATCATAGCCTTCTTAATTAGGTCAGCAGCAGTACCCTGAATTACCGTGTTAACCGCCATGCGTTCTGCAGCGGATCTCATCATTCTATTTTTTGAACCCAAATCGGGGAGGTAGCGCCTCCTCCCTAGAAGTGTCTGTACATAGCCTTGCCGTTTAGCCTCTTCCCGGGTCGAAACTAAGAAACGTTCGACCCCCTCATAGCGGGAAAAGTAGGCCTTAATCGTCTCTTCAGCTTCAGACGTGGCGATACCTAATTGCTGAGAAAGCCCGAATGCAGACAGCCCGTAAACAATCCCAAAATTAACCGCCTTCGCCTTGGCTCTCATCTCAGCAGTTACCTCATCTACTGCAACTCTAGACACTTCTGAAGCAGTGCGAGTATGAATATCCTCATCCTTGTTAAAAGCCTCGGTCAAACTTGGATCTTCGGAATAATGAGCAAGTATTCGCAATTCCACCTGCGAATAATCCGCCGAGACTAAGATATGCCCGTCTTTCGGAACAAAAGCTTCACGGATACGTACTCCATCTTCAGTTCGTATCGGAATATTTTGGACGTTTGGATTGGAGCAAGACAATCTTCCAGTTGCAGCACCATTTTGATGGAAAATAGGATGAACTCTTCCAGTCTGATTTTTCTGAAGAGGCGGCAGTGCCTTCACATAGGTGCTCCGGAGTTTCGAAAGTCGCCGAAAGTCTAGGACTTGAGATGGAAGATCATGATGCTGAGCAAGCTGAACAAGAACTCTTTCATCAGTAGAATACCCAGTCTTGGTTTTCTTAATTACAGGTAAAGACAACTTTTCAAAAAGTATTCTTTGGAGCTGCTTTGGAGAACCTATGGAAAACGCTTCACCTGCAAGTTTATGAATAGATTGTTCAAGGCCTGTAAGTTTCTTGCTGAACTCATCATCAAGAAGAGAAAGAACGTCCTTATCAATTCTGACGCCAGAACACTCCATATTTGATAATACTCTAGTCAGTGGTATCTCGATTTCCTTGAATAAGGATTCGACACCCATAGATTCCAACTGACTACTAAGAGTTTCTTCGAGTGCAAACAATGCTACAGATTGATTGCTCGATACTCGAGACATTTCATCGATCGAAAGT